>SLTG01000069.1 GCA_007130045.1 Opitutales bacterium | reverse complement strand
CAATGGCATTGTGGAGGTCGTCGGTTCGATCCCGATCGGCTCCATCCCTGACAGGCAACAACCTGCAGAATCTCCGACGTCTCAAGTTCCGGCGGACTGGATGCGAAGTGCCTTACAAGAAAGGCCTGCGTTTTTCGGGGCTTATTTGAGCATCCAGAGCTTCCTTATTTTCAAAGCCACTTCTGCACATATTAGTATCAGACAGAATATCCAATGAAAAAAATAAAATATATGTTGCTCGCGTTGACCGTATTTTCGGCTGGCCAGAGCACGGCACAGTCGGAAGTTGAGTCGATTGGGGTTTTTACCGTGGGCACTGATCCCATGGGTGATACAGGTCATTTTGGTTCTATTAACGGCAAGTCACACCAAAATGATGCCATTCTTTCGCATAATGGATGGCAGTATACGGCTTATTACAACAATGAGTCTCCGCGTCGTATTGTTATGGCACGACGAAAGTTGCCGTACGGCAACTGGCAGAAGTTTGTCTTTCGGGATTATGCTCAAACAACCAATGATGGTCATAACGTGATTTGTCTAGGGAAAAGCCCGGAGGACGGCACGTTGCATATGGCATTCGATCATCATGGGGATCATCTGAATTACAGACGCTCCGTGACAGGTCTTCTTGACGACCCTGAAAGCAAGGATTGGAGTGCCTCGCGGTTTGGAAGCGTAACCGACACGCTGGGAGATGATACGCTAACTGGCGTTACTTATCCGATATTCGTCACCTCACCCAGTGGGAAATTATACCTCAGTCGTCGAATCGGGTCCCCTCGCGATGGCGACCAGTTGTTGTATGAGTATGCAGGAGGAGCATGGACCACTATTGGTAAATACATTGAAAGCGATAATCACAACGCCTATATGGATAATCTTTATATTAGTCCGGATGCTCGTATGCACGCCGCCTGGATTTGGCGGAATGGGCCCCTGCCCACGGCACATGACATATGTTATGCCTATAGTGATGATAATGGCCGCACCTGGTATAGTTCGGACGGCAAAAAGGTGGGAACAACGAATGAGGGGGCCATGAGTCGACTGAATAATCCCGAACTGACTGTAGTGCCGATTTCTCCAGGGAAGCTGCTTAATCAGCAAGGAATGACGGTTGATGCGAAAGGACGCCCGCATATCGTTCATTCCTTGAACAACCGGGTGCATCACTTTTATCGTGATGATAAAGGCAAGTGGCATACGATTGATTGCGGGTTTTCACGAGGCGGATCACGTTCTTCTATTGCAGCCGACGCAATGAACAATGTTTATATTATGTTTGAAGGTCTTCAAATCGCCATGGCCACGGAAGACGAAAACTATACCGATTGGACTATTGTCAATCAGGAGTTTAAGGGGAAATATACTTCTGAACCGGTATTTGACCGGTACCGGCTGAAAACGTCCGATATTCTGTCCGTCTATATGGCGGAAAATAACTACAGATCAATACAGGTGATTGATTTTCTGCTTAACGCAGATACACCGCCGGACACACGATAACCCCGGTTCCGTTATCCATTGCGTCCATTTACCGCGTTGTACGTGTGCATCTCAGAAGCCAGGTCGCCGTGAACGCCTCGATTGAGTATGCGGCACCCCCGTAGTCCGCCTTTCGACGAATCGTCAACACAACAATCGGCGTATCATGCTCATTAAACGCTTCTCGCTGCAACTCTCCGAGCCTTCCTTCAACTCCGCTGGAAAGTACTTCGGCATAATCCTGCACGAAGCCCCGGTCTTCGGGAACTCAAGGCAATTCAAGGTCCGCGCGAAGCTCTCCCACCCCTGGACATCGCTTTCCGGGCGCTTCCAGATTCGAACGGCCGATCAGTTTGTGGATATATAGGACGTTGGTCGCGCGGATCTCGAATAGACACTCAACACGGTTACCGTAACCAGAATCAGCCCCATACCCAAAATTTGCGGACTCGCCAGGATTTCATTCAAAACAACGACCCCGAACAGCGACGCGGTTACCGGCTCGACCATTGCGACGATTGAGGCCACTGCCGGCGCGGTATGATTCAGGCCTATGATATAAAGAACGAACGACACTCCCGCGCCGAACACGCCTAATGCCGCGAACAGCGGCCAATCCGGCGTACTCAGGGCTGCAACGATCTGTTGGGCTTCGCCCGGCCAGATAAGTATGGCGGCGAGTACCGCAAACGCTATTGAAAGAATCGCCTGCGGACTGCCGTGCGCCGCCGCATATTTGAAGCCGAAAATGAATACCGCATAGGACACTCCGGCAAGCAGACCGGCGCCCACACCGATAAGCGTAAGGCCGCTCGTGCCGCTATCGTAAATCCGTGTAAGCAGAACGATACCCACCATCACCACCGTGATCGCCATCCACTTCAACGCCGTGGGACTTTCAAGCTTTAGTGCGAATGATACCAGATACACGAACACGGGCGCACAGTACATCAACGTTGCCGCAACCGCGACGCTGCCGTGCGCGATGCTCAGGAAATAGAACGAAAAGTTACCTGCTACGCCGACCCCGGCAATGGCTGACCAGAACCATAACCGACCACTTGAGAGTCCGCTGCCGCGCGGTCGCAGCGCTAGCCAGACGAGGACGACCAACAGTCCGATCGCGCCCCGATAGAATGAAACCACAAACGCATTCCAGCCGTCGGCCATGAGAATACCGCCGATCCCACCCGATAATCCCCAGAAAAGAGCCGCCAGCGCAACCAAAGCCGTACTCGCACCCACCATTTGACCTCGCCGTTTCATGATGAAATAATGACAATTCGCGGCGGCGAGTGACGCTCCGCCACGCAAACCGCTCGTTTTATTCCAAGGATACCGGTTACATTTTGGTACGACAACATTAACCCTGATATTCCATCGTCAGGGTAGTTTACGCAACACCTGGAAATTTGAGTTGCAGGCTTGGCGACTTTCTCCACAATAACCTCACTTTACGTTTATCCGCCTTGTTTAAGGCACTGGTATTTTCTGAAAAAACCTCCCTGTCCTGTGGACATAATCAACCAATGGTGGCTTGGGCTCGATCTATCCCTCCAGATCTTTTACGGGATCGGAATATTCGCTTTGTTTCTGCTCGTCTTGCAGAGCCTTCTCTTGCTCATCACCGGCGGAGACGAAGGCGCGGATGTTGACTTCGATCCCGGAACGACCGGGAGTTATTTTTCGTTCAAGGGGCTGACGGCCCTGGCGATGGGGTTCGGCTGGACGGGCGTGATTTGTGTGAAAGCCGGCATACCGCCGCTTGGCGCGGCCCTGATCGGCGTGGTTGTTGGTGTGGGGATCGAGGCGTTGTTTCTGCTGATGATGGCGCAGATCGCCCGGCTGCAAAGTGACGGAACCTTCAAGACCGAATCCGCGGTCGGTTGTTACGGCACGGTCTATGTCACGGTGCCGGCCAAAAGCGGCGGCGCCGGGGAGGTCGTTGTGAAAACCGGTACCCGCAGCGTCCATATCCGCGCTTTCAGCGATTGCGAAAGACCGCTCCGCAACGGAGATGAAATCGAAGTGGTCTCCCTTCGCGGCACCGCCGTGCTCGTCAAGCCGGTCGGCGATTCGAACGCAGCGGAAGAGTCCTCGAAAACGAATTGACCCCCGGCGTAGAGATTTTGAACCAAGTGGTATTGGCGATAACCCCGAGTCAGGGAGCAACTAAAAAGGATACATTATGACTACCGGCATGGATTGGATCATTCTCGTTGGAGGGCTGCTTCTGCTGCTCCTTCTTTCCCTCGCGACCGCGTTCTCCTGTTACAAGCGGTGTCGCTCCGACCAGATTATGGTCGTTTACGGAAAAGTGGGCACGGGAGAAAGCGCCCGGTGTATCCACGGGGGCGCGGCTTTCATCTGGCCGCTTCTCCAGGGCTACCAGTTCCTGGACCTGACGCCGATGAACGTCGATGCCGACCTCAAGGGAGCGCTTTCCCAGCAGAATATCCGCATCGATGCCCCGGCTTCGTTCACCGTTGGGATTTCCACTACGCCGGAAATCATGAAAAATGCGGCGGAACGCCTGCTCGGGCTGAGTCTGGGCAATATCCGCGACATGGCCCAGGAGATCATCATGGGGCAGATGCGACAGGTCATCGCCTCGATGACCATTGAGGAAATCAATTCCGACAGGGAAAAGCTGATCGACGGGGTGACCAAGTCGATCGCCACCGAACTCGACAAGATCGGCCTGCGGCTGATCAACGTGAATATTCGCGATGTGACCGACCAGGGCGGGTATATTGAGGCTCTCGGTCAGGAAGCCGCCGCGAAGGCGGTCAATGAAGCGAAGGTCAAGGTCGCCCAGGCCCGTCGTGACGGGGAAGTGGGGAGCGCGCTGGCCGACAAGGAACGGACCGTTCAGGTCGCTTCCTCCGAAGCCGACGCCAAGGAAGGCGAGAATGAATCCGCCATCCGTGTGGCCGCGTCCGAAGCCACCCGGCGCTCCAATGAAGCGGAGTCCCAGGAAAAAGCGGAAACGGCGGAAAGAATCGCCCAGGCAAACATCGAGGCGAATTCCTACGACGCCAAGAAACGGGCGGAGGAAGCGCGCGCGGATGTCGAACGCGCCACCCGCTACGCCAACGAAATCGTTCCGGCGGAAATTCAGCGCGACCGCGTCAGGGTTCATGCGGAGGCCGAGGCCCAGAAAGATCGCGTCGAGGCCGAGGGCCGGGCCGACGCGATTCGTTCGGTCCAGACGGCGGAAGCGGACGGTATTCGCGCCAAGCTCGAAGGGCGCGCCGAAGGTTTCAAACGATTGACCGAGGCGGCGGGAAGCCGTCCGGATCTTGCGATCAACCTGCTGATGGTCGAACAAATGCCGACGCTGGTTGAAGCCCAGGCGGAGGCGATCAAGAACATCAAGATCGACAAAATCACTGTATGGGATGGCGCGGGAGGCAAGAACGGCGAAAGCTCCACGCAGAACTTTATTCGGAGCTTGGGCGGCGCGCTGCCGCCCCTGCACGCGATCGCCGCGCAAGCCGGAATCGACCTCCCTGAATTCATGGGCAGCGTGCAAAGCGACCGCGACATCAAGAAATCCGATGCCAAACCCGAATCCGACGGCGACCCCGCCCCCCATCCCCGCGCAAGCGCCGATAAAACAAAAACCGGCTAGCCCGGATGGCACTCGGGAAGCGGGTACGCTGTGCCGGCCGGTTCAAAAGGTAGCTCACTCCTTCAGGGGTTCATCCGTTGGGGAGAAGCCCTTAAATAAAAAATCAACGGCCTCCTCATTTTGCTCGTCCGAGTTCCGTTTTCTTACGCATCAGGGACCGTTCCATCTTTTCGGCCAGCTTACGCAGCTTTGGGTCAGCGTCGAACCAACGCTCGCAGCGCCTTGGTGCCCTCGAATTATTGGGTTGCACATTTAATCTGCGGCGGCAAATCGGTCACGGTCTTTCCAATACGGACATTTCGGACAACTCTCACCTTCGGGATAATCAACTCCCTCTTCATGCGGGCAGCCAAAAATCCCTTCCTTCATCACCAAGCTCCTGACTTCGTGTTCCCTCATTCGGGCTAGAATGCTTTCCTGTGTCGCGACATCGAATCTGATATCCTTCGCTTCGTTGTTGAACCGGTGAATAAGTCCATCGTCTCCGTCGTTAAGAAAAATGCCCAATACGGCTTTTGATGCGACCTTGTTGGTTGGGCCATAAAAAGCGAGAGTGGCACGCGGAAACCCTTGATCACCTTGTTTCGCCTTTCTTCGAAGTCGTGAAATTGGCTTAGGCATAAAGGTTTATTTGAATTCATGGCAACGCTGCCCTCACCGGCGGGAATAGAGGGAAGCGGAATTCCCTTCCGTCTGCATGACATGTTCTGCGTTCAGCATAGACGTGTGGCAAAGCGGGTGCAAAGATCCTGTAGGAAAACCTGACATGAAGCAATACATGATTTGAGCGCGTGGAAGCGAGCTCCGAACGGGCGCACCGGATAAATTTCCTTTCCCGAACCTTCGGAAAGTGGAATTTTAGGCGGATGCCTTCCGCTTCGCAGCAAGTTCGCTCCCGTGAACTCTCCGTGCTCGGACTCAGTCCCTCCGGCCGGGTGCTTTGTCATGCGGCGGACGGATTCGCCGCTGAGGTTTTTAGGCAAGGCGAATCCGCCGGGTTGATCGCACTCGCCGGACCCCCCCGCGCCGACCGGGAGACGGATGCGGCGCTTGTCTTCTGGCGGGAGATCGGCGGGGAGTTCCTGCGGGCGGTCTGCCATCTGCCCGAGGGAACGGGCGCGGACTTCGCTTTGCACACTCCGGAGGCCGCCCGGATCACCGAGTGGCTGCTCAACGCCCCGCCGATGCGTGGGGCGGAGTATCTTTCCGCAGGGGTTCTGGAGGACGTGTGGAACCGCATGGCCGAGTGGACCCGCGCGAGAGTAAAAGAGCACGGGAGCATCGCCGCGTTTCTGGAAGCCCACGCTCCCGCCTGGTCGCGGGTCGGGAGGGTCACCGTTCATCTGGCGGAAAACAAAGGCGACGACGCCCGCCCGTTCGCGTTCATGGCTTCGTACGCCTCCGGCATGGGGGCGTCCGGTCGCCTGCGTCAACTCCCGCTCGGCAAGGCCCTCAAGGATTACGCGGGCGCCAACAACAAAGCCGCGCTCCTGAAACTGCTCGAACCCCTGCACCGCGCCTCGCAATCCTGTCCCTTCATGGCCGACCTGGTCGAGTCCGGCGACGTTTATCACCCGCTGGCCTGGACCCCGTCCGAGGCTCACACTTTCCTCCAATCCATTCCCCGCTACGAGGACGCCGGGCTGCTGATTCGCCTGCCCGACTGGTGGCACAAGAGGGCCCGCCGGCCGAAGGTGACCGCCACCGTCGGCGAGCGCTCCAAAGGCAAGGTCGGCCTCGACGTCCTGCTCGATTTCAAGTTGGACGTGATCGTCGACGGCGAGTCGCTCACACCGAAGGAGGTCGAGGAGCTGCTCCAGGGCGACGACGGTCTGGTCCTTTTCCGCGGCCGGTGGATCGAGGTGGACCGCGAAAAACTGCGGGAAGCACTCGATCACTGGAAGACGCTGGAAGCGGAGGGAAGTCTTTCCTTCATTGAAGGGATGCGCCTGCTCGCGGGCGCGCCGGAGGATCTGAAAACGGCGGACGACCTCGAGGAGGAGCGGGAATGGGCCTTCGCCCAACCGGGAAAATGGTTCGCCGACACCCTTCGCCGTCTCTCCGATCCGGAGGCCGGAGAACCGCCCGCCGGCCTCCGCGCCACCCTGCGTCCCTACCAGGCCCGGGGCCTCGAATGGCTCTGGTTCTGCGGACGGACCGGACTCGGCGCCTGCCTGGCAGACGACATGGGTCTGGGAAAAACCGTCCAGGTCCTGGCCGCGCTCTTGCGCAAGCGGGAAACCGCTCCCGGCGAACCGCCCGCGCTCCTCGTAGTGCCCGCGTCGCTCATCGGCAACTGGAAGCGCGAGGCGGAGCGCTTCGCGCCCGCCCTGCGCCTCTTCATCGCCCACCGCTCCGAGACCCCGGAAGCGGATTTCACCGATCCCTCCCCCACCGCCCTCGCCAAGGCGGACCTCGTCGTCACCACCTATGCGATGCTCCCGCGCCTTGCCTGGCCCGCCAAAACCCGCTGGAGCTGGATCATTCTCGACGAGGCCCAGGCGATCAAAAACCCGGCCGCCCGCCAGAGCAATGCGGTGCGCAACCTCGAAGCCCGCGCCCGTTTCGCCCTCACCGGCACGCCGGTCGAAAATCATTTGGGCGACCTCTGGTCGCTCTTCGATTTCATCAATCCCGGCCTTCTCGGCACCTCCGCCCGGTTCAAGGCTTTCGCGAAGAAACTGCGCGATCGAAACCACAACCGCTACGCGCCCCTGCGCCGCCTCGTCGCCCCCTACATCCTCCGCCGCCTCAAAACCGACAAATCGGTCATCGCCGATCTGCCCGACAAGACCGAAATGAAAGTGTACTGCGGCCTCACCGCCGCCCAGGCCAAACTCTACCAGCAAACCGCCCGGCAGCTCGAAAAGGAATTGGAATCCAGCGACGGCATGAAGCGGCGGGGACTTGTATTGGCGTACTTGATACGATTCAAACAAATCTGCAATCACCCGGACCAACTCACCAAATCCGGCGACTTCGCCCCCGGCGAAAGCGCCAAATTCTCCCGTCTCGCCGCGCTTTGCGAAGAGATCGCCTCGCGCGGCGAGAAGCCCCTCGTCTTCACGCAGTTCCGGGAGATGACCGAACCGCTCGAAACGCACCTCGCCTCCGTCTTCGGACGGCCTGGGGCGATCCTCCACGGCGGCACTCCGGTCAAGGCGCGCTCCGGCCTGGTCGAGCGCTTCCATCGCGACGATCCCGGCGCGCCCGCATTCATGGTTCTTTCCCTGAAAGCCGGCGGAACCGGGCTCAACCTCACCGCCGCCTCCCACGTCATCCATTTCGACCGCTGGTGGAACCCCGCCGTCGAAAACCAGGCCACCGACCGCGCCTTCCGCATCGGCCAGCGCCGGAACGTGGTCGT
>SLTG01000042.1 GCA_007130045.1 Opitutales bacterium | reverse complement strand
CACAAAGTAGTGCACGCATCCTGCGTGCGGTTTTCTTGTTTCGAACTCACGCTGGAAGCGTGAGCTACTTTCGGGTTGCGATTCGCGGCCACTGAACGGACGCCATCCGTCCCTAGAGAATCAGAATCATTACGGACACTCCTCATCATGCCTCATCCTTCAACTGAGCCCCCAGATCCACCAAAAAGACATGAACGGATATACTCCGGCCCTCATCGTCCTGTGATCGAATCATCGCCCTCCACTCGCGTGAGTATCCGGATTCTTCCCATCGAACAAAACTCGGATGAGCCTCAAAAAAACCACGCACCTGGCCTTGGAGCTTCGAAAAGTCTTTGTTCCGCTTGTTCCAAAACACCAAAGCCGTCCGAGTGTCTCTCCAAGTCAGATACCCCAGCAACTGGTCGATCCCGTCATGCAACGCCTTCTCACCCTTCCAGAGTTTACACTCAGCGACAAATGCCGCGCGATTTTCGTACTCGATACAAATGTCGGTTTTCCCTTTCTTCCGAAAGCGTTCGCCAGTTGCATCCCCCTCAAAATGCCCGTTCAGATTAGCTAAAACGACATCCCGCAATTCTTCCTCACTCAACTTTCCAAAAGCTTCTGGACTAGCCTCAAAAGACCGGGATCCATGCCGTATAACCTTCAAAATATATTCGTAATCCTCATTTCGAATTTCATATTCCTGTTCCACTTGTCGCTTAGGCGGCAGCGGTTTCACGACCCGCTTCGGCATGGGAACAGGACTCGGTGAGGGTGCGTCCGAGCGTTTTCTAATCGGGATCATCAACCTTTTCAATAAGGCACCCTGCGTCTCCAACTCCTGGCGACGCTTCTCAATCGCGCTTCGCGCCGCTTTCTCCAACCCAGCATTAAAGCGTTCGACGTCGTACGAGACCCACCTGGCATATTTCTTCACCGTCTGAATGGAATCTTTTATCCAAGAATTTACATACTGTTCGTTCGCCCTATCGGATGGAAGGGAACAAGAAACCAAAATGATCCCACCTAAACCTCCTTGTTTCTGAACACTGCCACGAGGGGGGCTCGAACCGAATTGGCTCGGTCTCGTATGCACCAAGTCCGGATCACCGGTAAACGGTATATGCAAGACAAACTGTTGCCCCCTTACATAGGCATTTCCGCTCCGGTCGAATACCGCATACTTCGGGTCACCGGAAACATCTACTTTGGCCTCCCGATATTCCGCCTCTGCCTTGTCGTCATGAACCACCAATGGTTCGACGCGAAAATCCTCGACGAAATGTTCAATCAATTCACAGTCCGACGCGCCATTCATCCGTTCGGATGACAATTCCAGAATCTTTATACGCATTGCTTCCTTACGGCTGCGAAGTGCTTCGAAAAGGTCCTTTTGACAAAATAAGGGCATATCGCTCATTCCTGTTTTTCCTGTGCAGCCTTGCTCCCCGTCAGCAGTTCCTGCAATAACCCGCTTTTTAGGTTATGCATGGCACTGAGCTTCTTTTCCAACAGAGCTATCTCCCGGTCTGCTATGCCCAGAATACGGCCCATCCGCTCCTGCTCTTGCTTGGGCGGGACCCTGACGGGAATCTTCGCGAAATCCTTGTAGTACAGCCGCAGGCGGTCGCCGGTTATACCGTAGGAGTAAGCCCAGAACAGGTGGACCATGCGGGCGGACTTGAACCAGTACGACGCGAACAGCGGATCGATCCCGTCTGTCGGCGCGACAACAACGTAGGCGGGACTTACGATGCCTTCGGTCTGGGCCAAACCGGATGCGCCTTGCCACATGCGCATCATGTTGTAGGCGATGTCACCCTTGCGGATGAGCAGATGTTCTTCCGGAGGCAGAGTTCCGTTGTCCTTTCGCTCCAGGGAATCGCGCCGGACGATTCCGCCATTCATCGTGACGGAAAGGACCGGCAAGCCGGGGCGGCCGCGTTCGCGCCGGGGAC
Source organism: Opitutales bacterium (assembly GCA_007130045.1). Taxonomy (GTDB): domain Bacteria; phylum Verrucomicrobiota; class Verrucomicrobiia; order Opitutales; family T3Sed10-336; genus PXDC01. The sequence goes on along the minus strand of SLTG01000042.1, from coordinate 6,562 downwards.
GAAAGAGGTCGCCGAGTTTGGCTTCCCGATATTTCTCAGTGAGCTTGGGCATCGAATCGAATATGGCTCGCGTTTTCCCGCGACGAGCTTGGTCGCGTTGAAGCAATATTGAAGTAGTGCACCCATCTTGACCCACGCGAAGCGGGACGAAATCCCGGCTCGCCGTGGGCTGCGTGCGAAAACGCACGTTTCTGCTGAGCATCATGCGAAGTCCCGCGCTTGCCGGGAGAAGCGTGAGCTACTTCGACAAGCCCCTCTTGGTGTCGGCCCCGCCGGGTTGGGGAGATCGCTTCTTCAAATAGGGTTAAAACCTCCAAAATGGAGTTTTTAAGGGTGTTTTTGGGTGAAACGTAATCGAAGTAGCGCACGCATCTTGCGTGCGGCCTACTCACGCTAGAAGCGTGAGCTACTTTGGGTTCGCGAATCATAGTCCCAGCTCCTTCAAATGTCCCTCCAGTTCGCGTTCGACTTGGGCGAGTTCTTTTTCGAGTTGTTTGATTTCCTTGCGGACGGCCGGGATGTCGACTTCGGGTTCGGGTTCGAAGGTGTCGACGTAGCGGGGGATGTTGAGGTTGAACTCGTTTTCCCGAATGTCCTCCAGGGTGGCGGCGTGGGCGTATTTTTCTACGTCCTTGAAGTTTTCGTACGTCGATACGATTTTCTGGATATCGGTCTCACGGAGGCGGTTTTGGTTTTTGCCGTCCGCGAACTCCCGGATGGCGTCGATGAAGAGGAGGTGTTTGTCGCGGCGGGAGCGGGCTTTTCCCCAGGGTTTGCGGGCTTTGTTGAGGATCAGGATGGCGGTGGGAATGCCGGTTCCGTAGAAGAGGTAAGCGGGAAGACCGATGACGGCTTCGATGAGGTTGTCTTCGATCAGTTTCTGCCGGATCTTGCCTTCGGCGCCGCCGCGGAAGAGAACGCCGTGCGGGACAATAACCCCGACGCGGCCTTCGTCTTCGAGCGCGGTTTCGACCATGTGGCTGATGAAGGCGTAGTCGCCTTTGCTCTTGGGCGGGATACCGCGCCAGAAGCGGTTGTAGGGGTCGTTTTCGGCGTGGTCCTGGCCCCACTTGTCGAGCGAGAACGGGGGATTGGCCACCACGATGTTGTACTTGAGGAGGCGGTCTCCTTCGACAAGGTGGGGGCTGGTGATGGTGTTGCACCACTCGACGCGGGCGTTGTCCATCGCGTGGAGGAACATGTTCATGCGGCAGAGCGCCCAGGTGCTGCCGTTGGACTCCTGCCCGTAGAGGGCGAAGTTGTCGGACGGTATCTCTTTGGCGACGCGGATCAGAAGCGAGCCCGACCCGCAGGCCGGATCGCAGATCGTGTCGCCGGGTTGCGGCTTGAGAAGCCGTGCGAGGAGTGTTGCGACTTCGCCGGGGGTGTAAAACTCGCCGCCCTTCTTCCCCGCGTCGGCCGCGAAGCGGCTGATGAGGTATTCGTAGGCGTCGCCGATGACATCGTTGTTGCCGATGCGGCTCGGACGGAGGTCGAGTTGGGGCTTGGCGAAATCCTCCAGGAGATGATTCAGACGGCGGTTTCGGTCCTTCGCCTGCCCGAGGTTCGGCTCGGAGTTGAAGTCGATGTTGCGGAAAACATTCTCCAGCTTCGCCTTGTTGGCGTCCTCGATCGCCTCCAGCGTGATATTGATCAACTCCCCCAGGTTGGAACGGGTGCGGCGCTCGTAAAGGCTGCCGAAGGTGGCGGGGAACGACTCCTCGATCTTGTTGTTCCGATCCCGCAACGTCACCGTCGGGACCACAAAGCGCTCCCGGGCGAGCGCCCGCTCGATCCGTTTGGCGTCCCCCTTATACCGCTTCTCGTACTGCTCCCGCTTGTCCTTCCACAGGTCGGAGAGGTACTTGAGGAAGAGCGTCACAAGGATATAATCCTTGTACTGCGTCGGATCCAGCGTGCCGCGAAAGGTATCGCAAGCCTGCCAGAGGATTTCGTTGATTTGTTTCTGGGAGATGGTGTCGGTCATGGAAAGTGGATCATTCGGGAAAAATTGAAGTAGCGCACGCATCCTGCGTGTTGGCCGGCATTATACTCACGCTTCTGCTGAGCATCATGCGAAGTCCCGTGCGTGCCGGGAGAAGCGTGAGCTACATTGGTATCGGCGAAGCGAACGGGATTGATCGGACGACATAAAGTAGTGCACGCATCCTGCGTGCGGTTCCCCGGATTCGAACTCACGCTGGAAGCGTGAGCTACTTTGTACACGCGGCCACCGGCACTGGAAACGCAAGTTTCATTCGATCCGGGGTCCATTGGCTGTTTCAGTTTCATTCTTTGAAGAGTTTGAAGAATGGTTCAAAATACTACGAGAGAAGGTGGTTCAAAACATTGACGCCGGCGACGAGGTAATCGTCGCCTTTTAACTCGTTCTTCGGAAGGCCAAGCAGGCGGCCGGATTCGGTCCGCCCATAAGCGGCAGGGTCGAGGATCTTTCTCATTTCAATGGCCTGAACCTCGGCTGAAAGTTGATCCAGGTCAGGACGATCGATCAGGCCGGCGGCTCGTCGCAAAATGGCAAACCGGCCCGTCCAGTCTTCCCATTCAGGGAATTTTGGGGGTTCCGACCAGGTGATAAGATACCGCCATTCGTCATGGCGGACGGCAAAGTGCTTTTCCCGGCCTACCCGCATTGTTTGGATGTGACCGGATTGGGCCAGGTCATTGAGAACGAGCTGCACCGAACGAGGGAAATACCCCAGTTCTCGGGCGATGGCGGCGGGATGGCCGGACTCGTGGGTAAGCAGCCATCCGATAATGTCGGCCCGCGACTGGGTTCCAAACAGGGCGCGCAGCTTAAAAAGAAACGAGCTGCAAACGTTGACCGGAGGAAACTGGCTCATACCGCGGGTTTGCGGAGGGTTTCGCCGCCAGCCCCAGCGCAGGAAGATTTCGTCCGGTTTCCCATAGGCCGGCAGGTCTATGAACAAGGCACACGGCTCCGCGAGGGGGTGGACTTTCCGCGTGAGGCTCTTCCATTTTCGATGTTCGGACTGTTGCGAAAGAAAGTCGCCGATCGCAGCCAGGATTGTCGGCTCGGCGATCTTGAACTGTTTTTGAAGGCGCGACAGACGCTGGATATTGATCCATTCGCCGTTTTGCCGGAGCCAGTCGAGGATTTCGTCGAAGAGTCTCGAATCGTATCGCGCCGCCCAAGTTGAGAACAAGAGCAATGCTTCGGGATCGATGACCCGGTCGTCCTCTGTACGGGCATAGCCGGAGACGCCCAGCGCGGACCACTGCCGCCAGAGGACTGACACCGCCAACTTGTGAAAGCGGTCCCTATATTTCGTCAACGAGGTCTCCATGTCCAAGATGTTCGAGAAGTTGTCCGAGTACCTGCTTGAAACCCTCGGAGGGGTCGTGCTCCACGGTCCAGCGTGCTGCGGCCAGTAATTCTTCGGCCGTTGGCCGGAGATCCTGCAAGTCCTGAAAATGACGGCCGGGGCCTGTGTCCGCGGCAGCGTAGAGCTTGAAGTGAATCTGGTCGTACCGGCTGATAAAACTGACCGTGAACACCGGGCCGAATGATCTCTCCGTCAGCCGCGATACGAGCCCCTTGGGAAAGCCAAAGCGAAAAAAGGAGTCGTCGGCCGGTCCCGCATTAATCCATTCGTGCGGCAGGTCCAGCTGACCGCGAACGTCTTCCGCATCGTCCAAGAACCAGTCGGGCAGCGGTCGCGGCGACTGAAGCTCCCCATCCACAATAGAGGCCAGGACATCGACATCACGCGTGACCGAACGATTGACCAGGCCGAGGGCAATCAGCGACGACCCGCCGCACACAACGAAATGGGACGCCGGACGTTGACGCGCAGCAAGAAGTTCCCCAAGCAGGGAGAGCGCATTTTTCAGCCTGTTTGCGTCGATTTTCATTAAAATGATTGTCTAACTACTTATATTCGGTAGTTCAATTGTTTTTTCCCAACTACAGAATCGTCCACTTTCCCTCTATTTAATGAATCGGGTTATTCATTGGAATCATTGCCGCCGTCGGTTCGGGATGGCGTGTCATTGAAAATATCGATATACGGCTGATACCGGAAACGCCGGTTCCGCTTCTGGCCGGTGATTTCGTGGAGGATTCCGGTTTCGGCGAGGCGGGAAACCAGGTCGTTGGCCGCCGCGTAGGAGGTGCCGGTCCGGTCGCGGACATCGGAAACGGAGAGTATCGGACGCCGGTAGAGGTGTTCGAGGACCAGGTGCCCGTTCGCGGCGGTACGGCCGAGGCGGGAGGTCACGGCGGCGCGGTGTTCTTCGCGCAGGGCGAGAATGCGACGGGCGGTTTCGGTCGCCTCCTTGCTGACGACACCGACTCCGCGCAGGAAGAAGGCAAGCCATCCTTCCCAGTCCCCCTTGTCGCGGACAGCTTGGAGGCGTTCGTAGTACTCGGACCGATTTTGCTTGAAGTAATGGGAGAGGTAAAGGACCGGCTTGAGCAGAATCTCGCGCTGGCACAGGAGGAAGGTAATCAGCAGACGCCCCACCCGGCCGTTGCCGTCGAGGAACGGGTGTATGGTTTCGAATTGCGCATGGGCGAGCCCGATCTGGATGAGCTGCGGCAGGTCGCTGGAGGAGTGCAGAAAGGTTTCCAGGTCACCGAGAGCTTCTGGCACGACATGGGGCGGAGGAGGAACAAAGGCCGCTTCATTCAGGGAGCAGCCGCCCGGGCCGATCCAGTTCTGCGAACGTCGCAGCTCTCCTGGGGTGAGCTGAGCACCGCGAACTCCCTGGAGCAGCCGTTCGTGGATCTCTTTGATGAGGCGGACGGAAATGGGCAATTCCCGAAGACGCTCCAATCCGTAGCTCATGGCTCCCACGTAGTTGATGACCTCGTCAACGTCCTTGGGCAGAGTGGAAGTCAGCACCTTGGCTTCGGCCGCCAGAACGTCCTGGAGCGAACTTTGGGTGCCTTCGATCTGGCTCGAAAGCACCGCCTCTTTCCGGACGTACATTAAAACGAAGAGGTTCGGGTTCGGAAGGGTTTCGATGGAACCGTCCAGACGACCGAGGGCGCGGTCGGCCGAAGAAAGAAGCGTTTGCAGTTCCGCGGTCATCCGGACAGGCGGCTCGGGCGGGAGGGGTGCGGGAACGAAAGCCCGGTAACCGGTCGGCTGGGTGAGGTAGCGACCGCTCCGGCTGGAAGTTTCGTTGGGTTTGGAGGTGGGAAGGTTCATTTTTGCGAAGGTATAATATGCCGCCAAGAAGGCTCTATATTATAAGTAGCCTTTAATATGGATCGGGTTGGTCGGTTTATGCAAGCCTGGATATAACATGGTCCTTTGCTCCCGAGGGAAGCACGCTGGAAGCGTGCGCTACTTCTGGCAGGTGTCCCGCTGGATGCTTCATGGTTCCAATATCCCTGCGGTTGCAGATGTGAGGCAAGCCGACTGGATCAAGCACTCCCGCCGTTCATCAATGGCGGTCTGGAGTGTTTTCCTGCGATCCCAGAGGGCGTTAATCTGGACAATTCGGTGTTGCAGCGGAAATGGCGGCACCGGCACCCGCAATCCTTCCACAGCCTGACGCCGCAAATAACTGATCCCCGTGCCGCCCGCGTTCGCGTTGATTTCGGCCTGGACGCTGGGTTGGCTCAACCACCAGGCGAGGTAAGCAGGCAGAACCCGCTCACTTCGAGGACGAAGAATGTGGAAGATGCTGGATGCCAAGGTGTCTTTCAAGTCGGTGGTGATCAAATAAACACTATGTGGATACCCGCGCGCGACAAGCAAAATGTCGCCCCGCGAAACCCGATAAAGGCCGGGATCCCGTTCGGGAACGAACCGGACAATGCCGTCCGGGGACAGCCCCTGCTCCGGCGAAATGTCCCTCGCTTGAATCAATCCGTGCGTCCCCGTCGCCGACGCCTCAACCCGCTCCCGGCTGAGGTATCCCGCCTGAATGCGGGCAACTTCACCCAGGGTCCGGTCCCGGTGCCACAGATTTTCTGTGTCAGTAGATAACATACTGCCGAAAATGCCAGATTTTCCTGGGAAGTCAATAAAACTCGGCAGTATTTCAATTACTGCTACAGCACCCGTACCGAATTGAACGCGGATATACGCGAAGCAGAACGCCACTCGGTTGAGATTAATAAAGTAGAATACGCTTCTCCCGGCGCGCACGGGACTTCGCATCCGCACAGCAGAAGCGTGTTTTCTCAGGCTGGAAGCCTAAGCTACTTCCTTGCGAGCCTGCGCCTTTCCGCAACCGGCGGGTGACTTCCGCCCCTAGTCGTGTTCGTGGCCGTGATTATGACCCTCGGTGTCCTCGTGGCCAGCATCCACTTCAAGATCATGGTCATTATGATGGTCGTGGCCGTTATCGTTATCGTGATCATGGTCATCGGTTTCCCGCAGCTTGACGAGGTGGAGCATACGCAACGCGAGTTCGCCGCTTCCATCGAGGAGGATTCCGACGTATCCCGGCTCCCAGGGCGAGGCGTGGCCGTGGGCGACCATTTCTTCATCCGCATACGCGTGGAAATGCCTGCCGTCGGCGGCAACCCGAAGTGAGAACCAGCCGTGCGCGTGGTGGTGGCCGT
>SLTG01000026.1 GCA_007130045.1 Opitutales bacterium | reverse complement strand
TTGCCAACCTTTCTCGGGTGGGACTGGTTACCCACTGGGTATCTCTTGCATGTTTCATCTATTTCTGACTTTAGAATCCCCACGCACAGCTAGCTGGCGCGAGTGGCGTGCTTGCTTGCAATCGCCCGGCCCGCGAAATCGGGACAGCGTCTGCGAGCCCCGGCATGCCGGACAGGCAGAATACGCCACAAGGAGTCCCACGTCGCGAAGACAATCTCGCTTCCCCCTGTGATAAGTTACAATCCGCTTGGCGGGCTACACTAGCTGCAAAGCCGGGAATGAATGTGCTGCTTCAGGAGGTCCCCTTTGGGGGTTCCGCCGTGCTTGACATTCCCGTTCGGGGTTGCACGCTCTCCCGTCGTATGAAAACGCTTTTTCAGATACGTTTCTGTGCGATGGGGATTGCTCCGCCGAAAAGCGATTCCTTCTTGCTGGAATCCTGAAACAAGCAGTGTAACCGTCCCCGCACCGTTGATTTCAGGATGAACGAGCCCCAACTCTCCCGGCGTCCCATTCCAGCCCGGCAAACCCGTTGGGCCGCCCGGTGCGCCGGCATCTTCGTCCGGCTCGGCGTACGGCCCAATACCATTTCCCTCGCCAGTATCGCCTTTGCCGCCGGAGCCGGTTTGGCCTTCACCGCCACGGCTCACTCCCCCCAGGCCGCCCCTTGGCTCTTCCTTCTCGCGGCTCTCCTCATTCCCGGCCGGCTCCTCTGCAATCTCTTCGACGGCATGGTCGCCGTCGAGGGAGGAATGCGTTCCAAATCCGGCGAGATTTACAACGAATTGCCCGACCGCTTTTCGGACGCCCTTATACTGGTCGGAGCCGGCTACGCCGCTCCCGCCGCGGCCTGGATGCCCGCAGCCGGTTGGCTCGCCGCGCTTTTTGCCATCCTGGTTGCCTACACACGCGCCATGGGTTCGGCGGCTTCCGCCTCTCCGCAATTTTGCGGTCCCATGGCCAAACAACAACGAATGGCCCTCGTTGCTGTCGCCGCCGTTGCCGCCGCCGTCCTGCATTGGACGGAAAGCCATTTCCCCATTCTCGGTTGGACCCTCCTCCTGATCGCCGCCGGAGCGCTGGTTACGATTCTCCGCCGCGCCGTCCGTATCATCAGGGAATTGGAGGCTTCATGATCGCGGAATCGACCGCCGTTCTCATCCGGCTGCTCTGTGGCGCCCAAACGCGCTGGGTCGGGGCCGAACCGCTTTTCCGGCGGCGTGTTTATTTTTGCAACCATACCAGCAATCTCGATACCGTCGTCCTTTGGGCCGCCCTGCCTCCGGCCCTCCGGCGCCTCACCCGTCCGGTCGCCGCCGCCGACTACTGGAAACGGAACGCCTTCCGGCGCTACCTCGCCGACAAAGTTTTCCACGCCCTCCTCATCGAACGCCATAAGGTCACCACCCAAAACAACCCGGTGAACGCCATGCTCGCCGCTCTCGATGAAGGGGCTTCCCTCATCCTCTTTCCGGAGGGAACCCGTCATCCCGGTCCCGAACCCCGGCCTTTTAAGAGCGGCCTTTTTCACCTCGCCCGCAAGCGCCCCGACACCGAATTTTTCCCCGTCTATCTCGACAATCTCAATCGCGTCCTGCCCAAAGGCGAACTGCTGCCGGTGCCCCTGCTCGCCAATGTCGCCATCGGCGCTCCTCTCCGGCTGGAGCCGGACGAGGACAAAGCCGCCTTTCTCGAACGCGCCCGGCTGGCGGTCTGGGCGCTTCACCAGCCCTGAGGGCCATGCGTTCCCCCCATCGAAATCCACTGCTTCCGGATGAACCTTTACTTTGATACACAGATTGTCTGGCTGTTCGCCGGGGTGGTCGCGCTCCTGGGCCTTGCGGCGGTCGTAAGCACCATTCTGGCGCGTCGCCCGGGCGGCCCGGAACACGCCGCCCTCGTCGAAAACCTCCGGGCGCGCTTGCGCTCCTGGTGGATCATGGTCGCGATCATCTTCCTGACCATTGTTGCCGGCGAAATCTTCACCGTCATTCTGTTCGCCATCGTTTCCTTCCTCGCCTTGCGCGAATTCATCACCATGACCCCGACCCACCGGGGAGATCATCGCGCCCTGTTCTGGACGTTTTTTATCATCACTCCGCTGCATTACTGGTATGTCGGCACTCATTGGTTTGGAATGTTCGCGATCTTCATTCCCGTTTACGCTTTTCTCTTTATCCCCCTGCGCAGCGCCCTTGCCGGTGAAAGCGAACGCTACCTTGAACGGACCGCTAAAATCCAGTGGGGGCTCATGGTTTGCGTCTATTGCCTCAGCCACGTGCCCGCGCTGCTCATGCTTCCTATCGAAGGCTACGAGGGGGAAAACGCCAAGCTCCTCCTGTTCCTCGTCCTTGTCGTCCAACTCAGCGATGTCCTCCAATACGTATTCGGCAAGACTCTCGGCCGTCGGCCCATCGCTCCCCGTATCAGCCCGAACAAAACCTGGGAGGGGTTTATCGGCGGAGTGCTCACGGCCTCCCTCCTCGGCGCCTGCCTGTGGAAAATCACTCCCTATACCCCTTGGCAAACCTTTGGTTTGGCCCTGCTCATCGCCCTCATGGGCTTTGCAGGCGGGCTGGTCATGTCGGCCATCAAGCGGGATCGCGGGATCAAGGATTACGGCGTCCTGCTTCCCGGCCACGGCGGCATGATGGACCGGATCGACTCGCTCTGTTTCGCGGCTCCGATCTTCTTTCATATCACCCGTTATTACTTTACCTGATGAGGGCGTGCTTGACAGGGCAGTCCGGTTTCGCACGCTTTCCGGCATGAAAGCGTTTCTTCAGGCCGGCCCTCTTCCCGCCGGTCTCAGCGGACGAGGGACCGCCTGTTCCGACCGAAAAGCGTTTTCTCTTCAGTCCCCCGCGGCGAACTTGTTTGCCCGCGAAACGTATCGAAACCTCCAACCGCGGTTCCCCCATGACAACACGGCCGTGTGAGACCGGTGAATTCGCGACCTGGGATCAGACCCGGCTCTTTTATCGCACCTGGCCCGCCGTCAAGAAGGGCAACCGGGCTCTGATCCTTATTCACCGGGGCCATGAGCATTCCGGGCGGCTTCAGGGGTTGGTGGACGAACTGGATCTGCCGGAGTTCCATGCCTTTTCCTGGGACGGCAGGGGCCACGGGAACTCACCGGGAAAGCGCGGCGACGCCCCGGACTATTCCGCGTTGGTTCGCGATCTCGATGCCTTCGTGCGCCATATCCGCGACCGGCACGGAATCGAGATGGAGAACATCGCCCTTGTGGCCAACAGCGTCGGAGCGGTGACCGCGGCCGCCTGGGCGCACGATTACGCTCCCCGCATCCGCTCAATGGTGCTCGCGGCGCCCGCCTTCCGCATCAAGCTCTACATTCCCTTCGCCATTCCCGCCCTCCGCCTGTGGCAATCGTTGCGAAAGGGCGCCGTGATCAGCAGTTACGTGAAGCCCCGTATGCTCACCCATGATCCGGAACAGGTCCGCGCTTACCAGGAGGATAAACTGATCACCCGCGACATTTCGGTGAAGATTCTCCTGGGGCTCCACGACACCGCCACCCGAATCCTGCGCGATTCGGGGGCGATTCGCGTTCCGACGCTGGTCCTCTCCGCCGGTTCTGACTGGGTGGTGAAAAACACCGCCCAGCGCCGGTTTTTCCAATCGCTCTCTTCCGCGGTCAAACGCATGGAGTATTACCCGGGATTCTTCCATGGGGTCCTTTATGAGAAGGAACGGGAAAAGCCTGTGCGTGAAACACGACGGTTTGTGCTCGAAAGTTTCGAGCGGCCCGTGGAACTCCCTTCACTCCGCGAAGCCGACCGGGGAGGCTATACCCGCACCGAGTACGACCTGCTGCGCCAGCCGGCGTCCCTGTGTCGCCAAATCTTTTTCGACGCCCAGCGGATCGGGATGTGTACGGCGGGACGGCTGAGCGAAGGCATTCGCCTGGGCCTCCGGACGGGCTTCGATTCGGGGCAATCGCTTGATTATGTTTACGAAAACCGCCCCCGTGGGACGACGCCTCTGGGCAAAGGCATCGATTATTTCTACCTGAACGCGGTGGGATGGAAGGGCATCCGCGTCCGGCGCCAGCACCTGCGGGAACTGCTCGAACAGGTGATCGAGGAACAATCGAAGCGACACGGAAAGGTTCGGATCCTGGATGTGGCGACCGGTTGCGGGCGCTATGTGCTCGATGTGCTCGAAGGTCTGCCACGGGAGAAAGTGCATGCCCTTTTGCGGGACTGGACTCCGGAGAATCTGGAGCAGGGGAGGGCGCTGGCCGACGAAATGGGGCTGGAGAACGTGGTGTTCGAGCAAGGGGACGCCTTTGACCGCGAAGGATTGCTGGCGCTTTCGCCGCGCCCCCATAGCGTCATCGTATCGGGACTCTACGAGCTGTTCCCCGAAAACGATCTTCTCCGGAAATCGTTGGAGGGTATTGCCGGGGTGCTGGAGGACGGGGGAAACTTGTTATACACTTGCCAACCCTGGCACCCGCAAGTGGAACTGATCGCCCGCACTCTGGGGAACCGCGAGGGCGTGCCTTGGATCATGCGCCGGCGGACCCAGGAGGAAATGGACGAACTGGTGGCGGCGGCGGGCCTGCAAAAAACGGACATGCTTATCGACGAATATGGAATCTTCACGGTGTCGGTGGCGCGAAAGGGGTGAACGAACTCCATGACCTCGCCGGAGCCGCCTGTGAAAGAGCCCAATGCCCATCCGCTTCTCTCCAGCGGTTTCCTCAATTACCTCCGGCTCCTCCACGCTTATGGATTTGATCTCCGCCGCCTGCCGCGGGTTCTGGGGCTCGGCCTGGTGACTCTCCTCCGGGAGCCTGTTTCCCTTGTCGCCGCGGCCCGCTACCACGGGCGTGTGGCCCGGCAAAAGGTGGAGCCTGATCCTGTTTTCCTTATCGGGCACTGGCGGAGCGGCACCACCCATCTCCAAAATGTGCTCAATCGCGACCCTCAATTTGGACGGGTCACCCTCCTGCAGGCGGCCATGCCCCGGGAATACCTCCTGCTTTCCGATGGAATGAAACGGCGGATTGGCCGACTCTTGCCATCGACCCGGCTGATGGACAACGTCCCCATCGCCAATGACGTGCCCTGGGAGGAGGAACTCGCCCTGACCGCGGTGAGCCGGTATTCTTTCTACCACGTGTCTTTTTTTCCCCGGTGCATGGAACGCATCTTCGATGAGTCGGTGATGCTCGATTCGGGGCCGGAGGAGCGGATCCGCCAATGGGAGGCCGCCTACCTTCATTTCCTGCGTATGGTCCAATTCGAACAGCCCGGACGACGGTTGCTCTTGAAGAATCCCGCCAACACCGCGCGGATCCGCTTGTTGAAGGAGCGCTTTCCCGGTGCCCGGTTCATCCACCTTCACCGCGATCCATACAAAGTGTTCGCCTCCTCGGTGCACCTTTACCTTCGTGCCCAGACCGCCTGGGGGTTGCAGGCCACAAGCCGGGACCGGGTTGTGGCGCACGTCCTCGCGTCCTATCCCAAACTGATGCATGCTTTTTTCGACCAACGTTCGCTGCTCAAGGAGGGGGAGTTGGTGGAGGTCGGCTTCGCATCCTTCCAGGAAAAGCCTTTGAAAACCCTGTCGTTCATCTACCGGAAACTGGGACTGGATGGGTTCGAGGAAGCGGTCCCGCACTTTCAGGCCTATTTGGAGAGCCAGCGGAATTACCGGAAAAACGAACTGGAGTGGCAAGAAGGAGAGCGGGAGGCCGTGGCCACCCGCTGGGCGGATATTTTCGAAAGGCTCGGGTATGAGGCATAGCCCGAACCTGGCACCCAATCCTCGAATCGGCCTGTATTACGCGGCGGGCGCGGTGTTGCTGATCCTTGGGATGGTCCTCGCCGGCCCCTGGGGCCTGCCGCTGGCCTGGCCGGCCTTGTCCATGAGCATCGTTGCCGCCGGATATGTCTGGTTGGGACCGGCGATTTACGGCAAACGGAATGGGCGGATCTCCTTTCTTTCCCGCATCGTACTCGCGCCCACGCTCGTCGGACAATACCTGTCCCTGCTCCACTACCGGCGGCAATGCCGCCCGTGGGACGAGGTGTCGCCGGGAGTTTTCATCGGGTGTCGGCTCACCTGCACCCACGCCAACCGGCTGTCCAATGAGGGAGTGGGAAGTGTGTTGGATCTGACCGCCGAATTTTCGGAGATCCCCGTCCTCAGGAAAATGCGCTATCGGAACATTCCCATTCTGGATCTGACCGCCCCGACGCCGGCGCAATTGAACGAAGCCATCCACTTCATTCGGGAATCCCGGGCCTTGGGCACGGCGGTCTTCGTCCATTGCAAGTCGGGGTATTCCCGGAGCGCCGCCGTGGCGGGCGCCTACCTGCTGGCCACGGGGATTTCCGCGAACTCAAGCGAAGCCGTGGCCCGCATGAGGACCGCGCGTCCACAAATCGTTATCCGTCCGGAAGTGCGCAAGGCGCTGCAACAATTCGAATCCGCGCGCCAAGCACCACGGCCCGGGTTTCGCTTCCGAGCGTGACCAGCCGGATGGTGGGCAGCAAGGTGACGTCGCGTGTGCCGATGTCGTAGCGCCGTGAGCAGAGGCCAGGTGCCCGAGTTCATGCAGCAGCACGCAGCCGAAAAGCGCCGCGATAAAGGCCGCCACCCCGATGGCGCTGCGCGCGTCACCCGCAGCCGGCGCGGGAAAACACCAAAGAATGGAAAATACTCAAGAAGCATTGAAAATTGGACTGACCCCATCTTCGGGTCTGGCCCCAACGGATTCCCGGCCCCGCCCGACTATTGTTTGATAGTTGAAGTCTTATGTTATCTGAGGTCTTCGGGGGCGCGGGTTCCTGAACATCCGTCGAATATCCGGAAGTCAATTCATCCATCGTCACGGCACGGGAAAATTTTAAACGTAAGAATCTGATTTACAGAATAATAAGAAACTGCCCATTCCACGACCGGGAAGACGTCCACGACCGGGGGTACAACCCAAAGACATCGGCAACAGTTATCCCAAGGACATCGGTTACACTTCAATATGGCGTTTATGCCATGGAAAAATACCGAACCGATGAACGAAAAGGAACGATTTGCTGTACTGGCCGAGACGGGCCGATTCACGATCAGCGAGCTTTGCAGGGACTTTGGGATCAGTCGAAAGACCGGTCACAAGTATCTGAAGCGCTACAGGAATCAGGGGCGTGCGGGGCTCACGGAGCGCAGCCGACGGCCCAAGAGCTCTCCTGCGGCTACGGCCGAGGAGGTGGAGCGCCTGGTACACTTCGTCCCCGGGAAGACGTCCCGACCGGGAAGACGTCAGGTGTTGACTCTTGACAAGTGGGGTTTCTTTTATCCTGATAGGAGGATGGCCAGGCCGTTGAGAGTGGTACCGAGCGCAGCGACATTTGCGGGAGGGTGTTACCATGTGATCAACAGGGCGAACTACCGGCGGAGGATTTTTGAGGGGAAGAGAGTAGGGGGTATCCTGGATTATGGAATCGTGATGTGCCCTGTTTTGGCGTTGGAATCCATTAGCGGAGCCAAGCAGATTTCCAGGGCGTTCGGAGGGGTTTTTGTCAAGACATGACGTTTTAGGTTGTCTCCACCACCCACGAGTTGGCATTGTACACGTCGATCGTATCGATTCCCGGCGCAATTGACATCGTGTTGTCGAAGAAGAGCTGCTCCACCACAGTGGCATGCTCCGAAACCGCGGACTCGCCAGACTTCATTTCGAAGGTCTTGCCGTTGAACTCCGGATTCGTGGCATTCGGCTGGTAATTGCTGACGAACGGCGGCGATTCGATCATGCTCACCCCGATATTCCGCCCAATCGGCAAATCGTCTCCAAATTCCGCCGCTAGCCGGTTCCAGCCCACCGGTTCACGGTGAATGCCGTGAAGATCGAGCGTCGCGAGGACAACAATAAGAAAACAGGAACAGACGATTTTCGGTTTCATGCGTTTAATCCGGGGTTATGGTTTGAAAAAGGGGTCGAATGAGTGGACGACCAAGAATAACGGCGCTTTCCGCGTATTCCGTTTATTCCGCGGTCAAGAAAAGCCTCCCGCCCATCCTCGGAAAGTTATCCCTATAACCTGTAAGCCCGTTTTCACTCCCTTCATACTTTCCGGAAACGGTCCATCGGCCCCCTCGCGCACTTCCCCGGTCGCCCCAGCCGTTCACTCCCCACGTGGCGACGGGGTTTACCCCCGGGGTTCCCGGACGCCCGCTTCCCGGCGGCGGAACCGTCGTCCCGCGACAAATACCAGCGCCCCGATTCCCAGGAGCAAGGCATACACCTTCGGCTCCGGAATCTCCCCGGCCAGGATCGGTTCGCCTGGCACGCTGTTCCAGGCCCAGTCGTGGACGGTGAGCACCGAATCTTCGGCACTGTGCGACATTCGAATCCATCCGTAATGCGGCAACGGATCGTCAACGAACATGCGAACGCCGAGAAACCCCTCGCTATCGAAGAAATTCCCCTCACCGTCATTAGTCCTCAAATAAGCGCGGAATAATAGCAATCTGAGGGGCAAAATACTTGAAATGCTCTATTTGTGCGGGTTACAAGTGATTTGAACAAAAACAAACACACACACAAAAAAGAACAT
>SLTG01000048.1 GCA_007130045.1 Opitutales bacterium | reverse complement strand
CGAAGGCGTCCGCCGCCCCTTTCCCCTCGAATATCCTCCGCCGGTAGTTCCCCCGGTTGATCACGTGGTAACAACCACCAGCAAACTCGATTCTCAAAGGTCTGGCCATCCTCCTATCAGGAAACAATAGGCCTCACTTGTCAAGCGTCAAGACCTGACGTCTTTTGGTCGCCCTAGGAGCAGGCCGCCTACGCCGCCGGCCGCCCGCCCGATGGAGCTCCACCCGCTGGTGGCGCGGTAATCGTTCTTCTCTCCTTCATCCAGGCCCCAGAGGTAGGTCTTCTCCAGGTTCAGGCTGTCGTCCAATTCCGCGATGATGTTCCATCCGCTGTAGATGTAGCGGATGGTTTTATAGTTGCTCCAAAGTTCTTGCGACTCGTCACAAAAACAGTCGTCTTCCCGGTGGTCCGCCCTCACTCCACGCATCTCCATGAGGTCAGAGAGCGGTTCGGTGTAAACGCCGGCGGATACGGGAAACAGCGGGATCGTCATTCGGGAACCGAAACAGCCTGTCGAATCCAGCGGAGTTTGTGACGGGGGGATATGGGGTACGAAGCTCATCGGAACCGTTCGTCGCGGGTGAGAAAACTTGAAAAGGAATGGATTGCGGACCAATGAATGTCAACGGAAATGGACAAGGGCGTTTTGGCTTCGTAAATTTACATTTTTTTTACATCCCGCACCAAGCTTTCCCGCGCTGCCCTCATTTAGAAATTGCCATCGGAAGCTAACCGGGAGAAAATCGAATGATTATGAATGGTATCGTGTTACAATTTGTTTACGCCGGGGTAATTGTAGCCATTGTCCTCGGGCTTTCCGCGTTGCTTTCGAAGGGCGTCGACCGTCTCCAGGAAAAAGGGAAGCTTCCGCCTTTTCTCATCGGCCCGCTTCGGATCTTTCTGAAATGGGGCATCTTCGTCCTGGCTATTCTCCTGGTGCTGCACAATTTCGGCATGCAGATCGGCGGGATCTGGGCGTTGATTTCGACAGTTCTCGCAATGATCGCCATCGGATTCGTGGCCGTGTGGAGCATGTTGAGCAACGCGTCGGCCACCCTGCTGATCCTGATCTTCCGTCCGTTCGAAATCGGCGACCACGTTGAATTCGTCGGCGAACCGACAAAGGGCAAGGTGAAAAGTCTCGGGATGGTTTACACCACCCTCCATGAAGACGGTGCTACGGTTCTCCAGGTTCCGAACAATTTGTTCTTTCAGAAGATCCTTCGCCGCAAGCGGGGAAAATCCAAAATTGATCTGCACGAGAGCCTGCAGAAGGAATCCGCTCCGGAGAAGCAGGTTGATCCGGAATCCGCCGGAGTCGAGTCCGCGGGCTGAAGCAAATCGTTTTTCCAACTTCAAACCACCTTTAAAGCAATGGCTGAAAAAAGACGTCGCAGAACCGAATCGGTCAAACAACGCATCGCCATGGTTTCGACACACGGATACGTGGCCGCGAGCCCTCCGCTCGGAGCGCCGGACACGGGGGGTCAGGTCGTTTACGTAATCGAACTCTCGAAGAAACTCGCCCAACTCGGTTACAAGGTCGATATCTGGACCCGCCGGTTCGAGGACCAGCCGGAAATCGACGACATCAATGAAGACGTGCGCGTCATTCGCGCACGGTGCGGGGGAAAAGAGTTTATTCCGAAGGAATACCTGTACCGCAAGCTTCCCGAATGGACGGAGAACGCCCTGCGCCACATCAAGAAGCACAATCTCGATTACCAGTTCATCAACAGTCACTACTGGGACGCGGGCCTGGCGGCGCAGCACCTGGCGGAGGATCTCGATGTTCCACACGTCCACACGCCCCACTCACTCGGGATCTGGAAGAAACGGCAGATGGAAGCCGACCATCCGGAGGATCAACACACCTTCGAGGAGAAATACAATTTCTCGCGGAGGATACATCACGAGATGACGCTCTACAAGGAAGCGGACCTCGTCATCGCTACGACGCCACCGCAGTACGATATCGTCGTATCGGATTACCACGTGCCCGCCGAGGACGTTCGCATGATCCCTCCCGGATACGACGACAACCGCTTCTTCCCCGTGAGCGAACCGTCCAGGCGCGCCGCCCGGGAACGTCTGGGATTCAAACCCAAGACGGTCGCCTCGGTGGGCCGCCTGGCCGAGAACAAAGGCTTCGATTTATTGGTGGACGCGTTCTCGGTCGTCGCGTCGCGGGAGAATGACGCGCACCTGCGCCTTGCGGTCGGGGTGGAGAATCCCGACCAGCCGCCCCAGCTTCTGAAGGAACTCAAGCAAAAGATCAAAGATTACGGTTTGGGAAGCCGGGTTGAGATCAGCGGATCGGTATCCGATGAAGAACTTCCGGATTATTACCGGGCCGCCGACGTTTTCGCGCTTCCGAGCCGTTACGAGCCATTCGGCATGACCGCGATCGAGGCCATGGCTTCGGGCACGCCGACGGTCATTACCGTCCACGGCGGCCTTTACCGTGCGGTGGCTTATGGCGAACACGGCCTCTACGCGGATTCCTTCGACAAGGAAGACTTCGGGATTACGCTGCTTAAGCCGCTTCGTTATCCCGGGATTCGGTCCCGCCTGAGCCGGAACGGTTCGCATCGGGTCCGCAGTCTCTTCACCTGGACGGGGATCGCCCAGCAATTGCTCAAGGCAATCGAAGGGCGCGACTCCGCAAGTTTCAATATCACCCGTCGATCGTACAGGGATCTGTGGGTCGAAGAATCTTGAACAGTTTGCGGGCCTGCATGCGCACGGCATCCCTGAGCCCGCGTGGCACTTCTCTTCACGGAAGGGCTGAGTACGCCGTATCCATTATCCTGATCCGGCGCCGGTTTTCTTGCGCACGGGACGAGTGACTTCCTTCGGGTCGTATCCGGCGGCTCGCAGCGCGTCGTGCCATTTCCCGAATCGTTTCAGGGCGGCGGCGTAAATCCGGTTGCTGTCCGGGTAGAGCGTCATTCGCGACGAGGCGAGATTCAACCCGCTTTCCAAACGCTTTCTGAAGTACGCGAAGATCTCTTCGTCCGTCGGCGGCGGGGGCTTGGGGGGCGCAGCGGGCTTCTTTTTCGGTTTCCGTTTTTGAATTGCGGCGGGCCGGAGTCCCGCCGCCCGCACAGCCCTGCCCCAACTCCCGAATTGCCGGGTCGCGTCCCTGTATAACGTGCGATCGGCATCGGGATGATTTTTCAAGACGAAGTCGCATTCCCGGAGCGGTTTTTCATTCTTCGCCCTTTCCCGAATAGCCTCGATCACCGCTTCCGGCGTCGCGTACGCGGAAGACAAGCGGCCACTGAGGTCAAATCCGGCCGCTTTGGCCGCCGCACCCCAGCCGCCGAACATCCGAACGGCATCGCGCAGCAACACCCGGTTTCGATCCGGTCCGTTGTGAACGGCTCTTCGCGTGATCTTTTTCCCGGCTTCCGCCCGGTCTCTGATCGCCTGGATCACAGTGTCCGGGGAATTATAAACGGGCTCGTACCTCCAACGCTTCGGGGGATCGAGCCCGGCGGCCTCAACCGCCTTCACCCAGGTGCCGAAGATTCGTACCGCCCGGCGGTGCAATGGAATGTCTATTGCCGGCCCGGACCGAACGTCGCGACTCCCGACCGACAATCCCGCTTCGGCCCGGCGCCGGATCTCCGCTGTAATCGAATCTCCGTCCGGATACTTGAGGACCGCCTTTGTGAGCCGAATCGCCGGCTCGATTCCCAACTCCCTCCAGGCGCCTGAGAACGTCTTGAAATGGCGAAGGACCGAGTAATAGAGCACGGGATCCTCCCGGGTGATACTCCCGCGCGACATCGGCCCGCCGTTGTTTGAACGCTTTTCGAGCGCGGCGACCGTTTCCTCGCGAGACATCCTGGGGTACCCTCGAAGCGCGGGCGTTTTCGGTCGCGTCCGGCGGCCTTTCCGCGCCTTTCGGCGCGATCGCTTCTTTGCAGGCCGCTTTTTTGGAGGCCCCTTCTTCAACCCGGCCGCCTTCACCGCCTTCGAATAGTTTCCAAAGGCGCGGATAATGAAACGCTCCATTTCCGGCAGCTCGGCCTTGATCCGCACGAAGGTCGGAGCATGACCCCGCGTCGCACGGGAGCGAATGACTTCGAGCATCTCCTCGCGCGGGGGCAGCGGCGCGACATGGACCGGCGCGGCGGCCCGCGCGTAGTCCTCGCCCATACGCGATACAAATTCGACCCATTCGAGCCCCATCCTGTGAACGTGCTGCCAAAGGTTGTGGTCGTGCTCGTGGATCCAAGGCATCGTAATGGGTTTCCCCATACGCCGGTAGGCGGCAATGCGGTCCATCATGTACTCCTCGGAGTACAACGGCTCCCAGTGCGGAAGCAGGTGGCCCTTGGCTTTCCGCAGCATCGCGTTCTGGCGCTCGCTCTTGATGTCGGCGCCCGGAAACCGCTCCCGGTACCGCGCGGGGGTCAATCCGTGTTTGGCCCGCAGGTGCATGCTCAATTGCTTCCCCGCAAACCCGCAGATCCTGCACTCAACCGTCTCCAGCAGTTCGACCTCAATCTCCCCGTAATCGATTCCCGCGTCCTCCAGCGCTTTTCTCCATCCCCAAAACGGGCGCACCGAAAAAACAGTCTCGATCAAATCCGGATACCGTCGCTTTGCGGCATGGATGTTCAAGGGCTTTCCCTGCGCATGAAACTCACGAAGTCGAGCGATCACGGAAGATACTTCCATTGCGATCACTCAACGACAATCAGGCGGGTTTGCAATCATCAAAGTACGCGGAACCGTTCCGTGGCGCAGAACAACCTCGCTTTGCCGAATCGATTGGAGCAAGAAAATACCCGATGTAGTAATACCTTCAATCATCTCCCAAGCAAAACCACGCACCTGTTGCGGGGTTGCGAAGAAGTTCTCCATACCGCGAAGAACGTGGATCCCGGCATGATTGTACTTATCCGGTTCGGCGCGGGCGGGTTAATTCCATACGCCCATCCCGCGCAGGGCGGCATCCGCCGCCTTCGCCCATCCGCGGTTCGCCGCCGGACTTGCGGGGCTCGGGTGCAGGATTGACTCGACCCGGATTCCGTCGCCGGAAAACACCTCGCGCAATCGTTTCCCGGCGTACCCTCCGACTCCGATCAGGAACTCCGGTTGCAGAATCCGGACGATCTCCCGCAGGTGGGCGTCACAGGGTTCGCGCAACGCGCCGGCTTCGCCTACCGGCAGTTTGTCGGGCGTCCGGTTCCGACCTCCCTCGTCCATGAATACAAGCGGACAATAATTGGCCACAAAGTGTTCTGAAAAGAATCGGTCCGGATCGACAAACCGCTCCGCAAAGAGCCCCCAAAGCCGCTTCCCGCTCACCTCCGAACGCCGGCAGGCAAATCCTTCGACCGGCCGTTTCGGGTGTTCGACCGGGGGTTTTCGCACGGCCGCTTCCACGCCGACCCAATCGCGCACAAGCGAAATCTCCCCGAACGGAACCCCGGTCTGGGCCATCCCCCATGGTCCGGGATTCATTCCGAGAAAGATCACGCGCCTGGGTCCCGCCGCCCATTTACGCAGGTAAAGAGCGTGCGCATCCCAGGCATAATCGAGGGGATTGTACACATGCGTAATCGGCGCATTGAATTGCAGGTCCTTCACGGCGTCCCGCAGCGCCGCCGCCGCATCGATCATCTGTCGCGATTCTTCGGTCACGCCTTCGATCCAATCGGCTCCGGTCCTGAATGTCAGACAAAAAGTGCTCCCATGTTCCAGTCGCAATAGAGAATACCGCGCCAATCCCCGGTATCCCGGGCGCGGCGACGAGTCGAAATCGGATTGACCGTCCGAGGAGTCAGCCGGCATTCTGATGTCATGTCTCCGGACACGTTCCTCGCTGGATCGACCGGAAATCCCGAGATGCAGTTCCGAGTCACGCACCAGACCGAATCCCATTACCGGCAGCCCGCTTCCGATTCCTTTGTCGATCACCACGTCGGGGAAATCGCCGAAAATGCGTTTCCCGCCGGTGAACGCCATGACCGCGTTGCGGCGGGCCGGGACCACAGCGATTTGACGTCCCTTCGGGGAACCTTTAAGGGCGCGCGGGATCAGAAATTCATGGTCATGGTCTCGGTAAAATCCAGGAAGCCGCGGACGGCGTCCGCGAACCCGTTCAAATCGCCGAACCCGACCTAGCGTTCCTTCATCATGAAACTGAAAATCTCACACCTGACCCGATACAGTTACGAACGGGAAGTCTCGTTCTCGCCGCATTCGATTTATCTTCGACCCAAGGAGGACGGATTCCTTCGGTTGGAGAGCTACGATTGCCGAACGACGCCGATCGGCGTGGGACACTGGGTCCGGGATTATTTCGACACGCCGTACCTGCGGAACTTCTTTCCGGAAAAAAACCGGGAACTGCGTATCGAGGTTTCCATGACCGTTGGAATAATGAAACGCAACCCCTTCGATTTTCTGCTGGACGCGCATGCCACCAACTTCCCATTCGATTACACCGCCGAAGAAACGGCCGCGCTCCGTTCTCAATTGCAGCCATCCGGAGATCACGCGGCGGGGTTGCTGCAGGAATGGCTGGACGGGGTGCGTCCCGATTCGGGCACGGAGACGGTAGCCTTCGTCACGGAGTTGAACCAAAGCATCTGGAAGAACTTCGAATACGGCCGTCGCGATCAACCCGGCGTACAGTCTCCGGAAGAGACATTGAAAACACGGTCCGGGAGCTGCCGGGACTTCGCGTGGCTGCTCGCCGAGGCGTGCCGCTCACTAGGTCTCGCCGCGCGGTTCGTCAGCGGCTACCTGTACGTTCCCGGAGGAACCGAATCGGAAGGCGACACCCCCGAGAGCACCATGCATGCGTGGTCCGAAATCTACCTGCCCGGCGCCGGATGGAAGGGCTTCGATCCGGCCAATGGCGTCCTTTGCGACGAATACTACCTGCCGACCGCGACCGCGCGAACGCCGGAAGGCGGAGCGCCCGTGCAGGGCACCTATTTCAGCGACCGCCCGGTAACCTCGGCGATGCACTCGGAACTTCAGATGGAAGTGATCGGCTGATGAGGGCGAGAGCAAGGTCCACCTACTCGAAAGCCGCCTCTGAAAACCGATGCACGCCTGTGACGATAGCGCCGGGCGGAGGAGAAATCGTATTTCCGCACGCATTGGGAGCCCGGCCGCTGCTCGGCGAACGCTTGGATTGCGACGTTCGATACGTCGGGCGGCCCAGTCTCTCGAATCCCGTTGCACCCTGGATCTGAAGCGCCAGCGCCGAAGGGAAGAAAGCAAAAGGTCGCTTGAAATTTCGAATTTCCTTTCCAGATTCCATAGTATTCGTTATATATAACAGGCCCCCGTATAAATAAAAATGACACAATTCCAAACAGATGATCGCGTTCGTCCGCTCAAGCTGAATTTCGCCGAACGCATTCAAAATCGGCTCAAGAAGATGGCTGCGCCCGGCGAAGAGGATGTTGAACCACCATCGTCGATTCCGAAGCTGGTACATCAGGTCTTTCTCGACGCGCTGGAGGAACGGGCCACGGACGTGCATATCGATCCCGAAAAGGATTTTCTCTGCGTACGGTTCCGGATTGACGGTATTCTTCGCGACGTCGCCCTGATTCCGAGCCGGCACGCGGCACAATTCATGGGGCATATTAAATCGCTCGTCGATATCAACCCGACACCCGCCTTGAAGCCGGTGTATGGGTCCACGGTTTACACTATTGAAGACAACGAAATTTATCTGAGAGTCACCTGCGCGCCGACCATTCAGGGAGAAAAGATTTCGATTCGCGTTTTGGAACCCAAGCGCATGCGCTACAGCCTGGAAGAGCTCGGCCTGAATCCGGATCAGAAGGAGATGATCGATGGCTGGCTGGAAAACATGAACGGAATGGTGCTCGTGAGCGGAGCAACCGGCAGTGGAAAAACCACCAGTCTGTACGCCCTGCTGCACGAATTGAAACGTTTAAACCGAAGCGTTATCACAATCGAAGATCCCGTCGAATACCGAATCGAGGGCGTCAGCCAGATGCAGGTCAACGAAGCGCGCGGGATCACATTCAGCGAAGCGGTAAGGACCATGCTCCGGCTGGACCCGGATTTCCTTATGGTGGGTGAAATGCGCGACCGGGCGTCGGCCGAAGCGGCGCTTGCAGCGTCGGCGACCGGAAAAGTCCTTCTCAGCAGCCTGCACAGCCGCGATGCCGCCGGAACGGTGACCACGCTTCGGAACCTGGGTATCCACGACTATGAAATTATCGCGGCTCTTGAACTCGTCATCTCGCAACGGCTTATCCGCCGCCTGTGTGATAAATGCAGAAAGCAAATTGAAACACCCTCTGAAGACAAACGGTGGCTTGAAGCTATCGGGATCGACGCCCCGAAGGAATCCTGGACGGGCGTCGGCTGCGAATACTGTCGCGACACGGGCTACCGCGGCCGAATCGGGCTCTTTGAAATCTGGAAAGTCGATGAAGCCGCGAACCATTCGATCCTGAAGCGCAGCGATGAGAAAAGCCTGCGCGCCGCCCTCCGGAAAAGCGGCACCCCCACGCTCCTGGAGGACGGACTTGCAAAGGCTGCCGAAGGGATCACGAGCATTCAGGAACTTCGGCGGGTGAGCAGTTACGGATTCGGTATCACGCACCACTGACGGACATTCTTCGAAACCTTCGCTTCGTATCCGTCCCGGCCGGCCGTTCGCTTCGATCCTTTTCCTTCGCTCCAGCGCGTTCGTGCTCCTGGGAATTGTCACCTTAAGAACAATCTCATACGTCAATGGCCGTTCAATTCAAAGATTACTACGACATTCTCGGAATTTCCCGGTCGGCAAGCCAGGAAGAGGTCAAAAGCGCGTTTCGGAAGCTGTCGCGCAAATATCATCCGGACGTTGCGACCGATAAGGCACAGGCCGAACAGAAGTTCAAGGAAATCAACGAGGCCTACCAGGTCCTCAAGGATCCGGAGAAACGAAAGAAATACGACCGTCTCGGAGCCGATTGGGAAAACGCCGAAAGTTACCGGGAGGGTCCGGGATGGCGTCCCGGCGGAACGGGCGGCGGAACCCGATGGCATGGATACGGCGGGCGCCCGTCAGGCGCCGCGGGGCCGCACGCGCACGAAGAAACATTTCATTTCGGAGGGACGGGTTTCAGTGACTTCTTCGAGACGTTCTTCGGGACGATGGGAGGCGCCGGAGGCGAACCTTCCGGAACTTTCTTCACACGCGAACCGGGCAGGCAGGACAGTGCGGGGCGGAACGTTGAGGCCGATATCATGGTCACTCTTGAAGAGGCGCTCCACGGTTCCACCCGGCAGGTAACCCTGCGCAGGACCGATCCGGGCGGGCGGCCCGGGAAGACGGAAACCTACCAGGTCAGGATACCACCCGGCATTACGGAAGGACAGCGCATTCGCCTGGCGGGCCAGGGAGAACCCGGCCGGGGGAAGGGGCGCGCCGGTCACCTGTTTCTCAGGGTGCGGCTGGCGGCTCATCCCGACTTCCGTGTTCGCGAACACGACCTTTATTACGGTCTGCCCCTGGCTCCGTGGGAAGCGTTGCTGGGCTGCAAGGTGGAAATCCCCACACTCACCGGATCGGTATCCCTCACCATCCCTGCCGGGAGCCAGAACGGACAGAAGCTGCGCGTCGGGGGACATGGACTCGCCCGCAAGGGAGGCGGACGTGGCGATCTTTTCGTCTGTATTGAAATCCATACCCCGAAAAAAGTCGAGGAGCGGGAACGGAAGTTATGGGAGGAACTTTCGAAAACGTCGACCTTCAACCCCCGGAGCGAGAAATGAATCAAAGACCTACCATCACCCGGGCGATTCTCGTGCACGCGGAATCCGAAGTCATCCGCAGGCGGGAGCCTTATGATCTGGCCACCGCCGCGCGACTGGCCGACATCCATCCCGATCGAATCAAATACTACTGCCGGATCGGCCTGCTTCAGGAAACGCCCGATCCCGACCGCGAGCGATACCCGTTCACGGATCAGTCACTGTACGAACTGCGGTGTATCGAATATCTGCGACTGGAGGAAGGCGTGAACCTTCGAGGTATCCGGATCATTCTCGATCTCGCCCGCCGCATGGAAAGCCTGGAATCCGCTCTCCGTTTTCATCAAGATTCCTAGCAGCCTTTCGGGCTTCAATCCCGAACTCGGGCGTGCCGGGCATCCAGCAGGCGGCGAACGTTTACCAACAGCGTCTTCCGCTTGAACGGCTTGCTCAGGAAATCAGAGATTCCCGATTCCAGCATACTCTGTTTGAGGTGCGGATCCATGTAACCGGTGGCGATCACGAAAGGAATCTTCAAGTTCCTTTCCTTCAACTTCATGAACAACTCCCAGCCGCTGATACCCGGAAGGCCGTGATCGGAAAGAATCAGAGCAATTCGTTCTTCGTTCTCCTCGAAAATCTTGAGTGCATCCAGACCGTTCTTCGCCCAGATTACCTCGTACCCCTTCTCCGACAGGCTCCACCGAAGCCATTCCGCCACCAGGACTTCATCTTCAACCAATAAGAGAGTCTCCCTCCCGCCGGTCGGCTCAAGCGATCGGCCGCGGTCGCCGGATGAAGCGCCCGAACTCAACGCGGTCGGGAAATAGACAGTGAATACAGCTCCCTTCCCCGGCTGGCTTTCCACATCGACGTAACCGCAATGCGTCTGCATAATCCCGTACACCACCGCCAACCCAAGACCGGTGCCCTCCCCGACGTCCTTGGTGGTGAAAAACGGATCGAAAGCGCGGGAACGCACCTCCTCGTCCATTCCGCAGCCAGTGTCGGATACGCGAATGCACACATAGTCTCCTTCGGCGCTGCTGGAAAACTTCCTCGGAAGGGCGGACGCCTGCAACCGCTCCGAGGAAAACGTCAGAGTGCCTCCGGTTGCTTTCATCACGTCGCGGGCATTGACCGCGAGATTCATAACCACCTGGCTGACCTGTTGCACGTCGGCCTGAATGGGAGAAAGGCTTCGATCCAGTTCACGGCGAATGTCGATCGATTCCGGAAACGTCTCCTTCAGGAGCTCGCAAATATTGTCGACAACATCGTTGACCTGCATCGTTCCGAACCGGGCATTCGTCTTGCGTGCAAACATGAGCATCTGGCGCACAAGTTTCGTGGCCCTTTCCCCGCCGCGGTTAATCTCCTCCGCAAAGCGCTTCACCTGCTCATCCGCCTGGGGAAGATTGAGAATCAGTTCGCTGTAGCCGTTAATGACCGCGAGAATATTGTTAAAATCGTGGGCGATTCCCCCGGCAAGATTCCCCAGGCTCTCCATCTTTTGAACCTGAAGATGCCGCTCTTCGCTTTCCCGCACCGCCTTTTCCGCTCTGGCGCGCTCCCGGCGTTCCTCGGCATCCCCCCAGCATCGCTCCAGGGCCGGAACAAGACGTTCCAAGCGGTCTTTCAGCACGTAATCGCACGCGCCGCATCGCATCGCTTCCACAGCGGCTTCGACATTGCGATTGTCGGAGACCACGATAACCGGAACCCCGGGGTCGCGCTCCCTGATGCATGTCAGCATGCTCCGGATTGTACAATTCGGCAGAGAATCGTCACAGATCACGGCATCCCATTTCCCGTTTGCCAATGCGTCGATGAAGGCGTCCTTTCCATCAACCTGCTCGAAATACGCACCGTAGCCCGCGCGATCGAACGCCGCGGCAATCGATTCAGCATCCTGTTTCGAATCGTCAACCAGCAGCAATGAAAGGGACTTATCCATCACAAATCCCATACTGCAAAAAAATCTTCCATACGCAATCCATACGGTCGCACCCAAGCCTTCGGGCCGTTTTCACCCAGCATACCTCCCCGGTTATCGTACCGGTCCGATTTCATTATTCAACAAAGACTTTCATTTTTACAAATCCTTGAAGTGCCGCAATTTCCAAGGATATCCC
The DNA here is from genome assembly GCA_007130045.1 of Opitutales bacterium. Classification (GTDB taxonomy): domain Bacteria; phylum Verrucomicrobiota; class Verrucomicrobiia; order Opitutales; family T3Sed10-336; genus PXDC01. The sequence continues at coordinate 15,072 of SLTG01000048.1, read as the reverse complement.
CTCTTTCCCCAATTCCGCCCTTTCGCAGTTGTCCGGCGCGTCATTTTGATGTAGAATGAATTGATATGAAAACGGGGATTTGCTTTTTTAGTCTGTTCGCACTGATCACGTTCCCGGCACTCGTCTTCGCCGACAACGGCGAGGTCCGGCCCGGTGACGCCGGGGATTTGGTGATCGAGGTTCTGGGTGAACCGAAAGGGATTATCGGATCCGAGGCTTTCAAAATCTTCCATTATGACCGGGGAAACGTGTACCTCCGGGATGGAAAGGTTGAACGTGCCGAGTTGATTTCCAGTGAACAGGCCAGAGCCATACGCACCGCACGCGAGAAACGCCGCGAAGCCCAGCGCCTTCGCCTGGAGATGGAACGGCTGGAACGGATCGATGAGGGGCGCTCGATCAAGAGGGAAAGACTCGCCGACGAATCGTTTCTGAACCGTCCCGCCCGCGAGCGGCTTGCATTCTGGCGCACATTCAACCGGCATTACCCTGAAATCGATATTTCCTTTCAGATGGATATTGCCCGCGCGGAAGTCGAAGAGGAGGAACGGGAAAGGGAACAGGCAATGCAACGCGAACGCGAACGGCTCGCACTGGAGCAACGGATTCGGGATGCGGAAGCCCGGGCGTCCGAAGCCGAAGAGAGGGCGCAGGAAATGCAATATGAGCGTGATCGCGCCATGCGCTACAGGCCCTACCGCCCCATCTCGCCCATCTATATCATCCAGCCGGAGCCGGATAAAAAGACCCCAGACACCAAGCGCGAACGGCCGAGCGAGCGGAGGGTACGCGACCCGGACGCGCCACCGGCAAGAGAACGAATCGTGCCGGAACGAAGGGAGGACGGGACTTCGCCGCAAGCGGCTCCGGACAATTCGCCTTCCACTCCGCTTGAAGGGACTCCGCGCCTCAGGTCCAGGTAGAAACGATACGGGTTATTTCGCCTCAGGCGCGAGTTCGCGGCACTTGCGAAGATCAAGCTTTCCGGATGCCAGGCAGGGAATCCCGTCCACCTTCCTGACCTTGCGCGGCAACCAGAGATTGGAATACCCGGCCTCGGACAGCCGTTTGCGCAGGTCTTCCCGGGAGACATCCCGGGTGGTCAACAATACCAGACTCTCCCCTTTCGCCGGATCGGAAACTCCCATCACCGCCACCGGATTCTCCTCTTCTTCCTGCCATCCGTGGATCTTCAGGAGCGCTTCCTCGATCGCCCCGTGGGACACCATCTCTCCTCCAATCTTCGAGAACCGGGAATTACGGCCCTGAATGTACAGGAATCCGTCCTTATCGAAGCACGCCAAATCCCCCGTGATATACCACCGCTCAAAAAACGATTCTTCGGTCGCCTTCGGATTGTTCAAATAACCCTCGAACACATTCGGTCCGCGCAACAGGAGCAGGCCGCATTCCGTCGGGGAGCGATCATCGAAGGTCTCCGGGTCCACGATCCTCGCCGCGATCCCCGGCAGAAGTTTTCCGACCGATCCCTCGCGGAACGTCCTTCTCCCGTTCGCGGCCGCAACCTCCGGAACGTTGACGCTCACTACCGGGGACGTCTCGGTGATTCCGTACCCCTCCAGGATCGATACACCGAATCGTTCCCGGAACCTTTTCATCAGTTCCCGGGACGTCTTCTCCGCACCCGCCACCACGAGCCGCAGGTTGGCGAGTTCGTCCCCTTCGGCTTTCTTCAGATAGGGCCGCAAAAAGGTCGGTGTTCCAATCAGTACGGACACCTTCTCCTCCTTCACGGCCTCGACGGCCTTTCTTACCTCAAGCGGGGACGGTACCGTAACCAGTCCCGCTCCTTTCAAAAGCGGGTACCAAAGCGTGCCCGTGAACCCGAAACTGTGAAAAACGGGAAGGTTTCCGAGCAGAACGTCGGATCCGCGCAACAGGCCGGTCGCGTGAATCTGGGCTACGTTGGCCTGAATATTGCAATGGCTGAGAACCACCCCTTTCGGGTCTCCGGAACTGCCGCTGGTGAACAGCAGTGCCGCTTCACGGCGTCCCCCGGTCGCGGGCGTGCCGAGTTTCCGGGCAATCAACCGGGCGGGAAGGCTCCAGATCATGGGCAGCCATCCAAGAATGGACGCTTTTCCGCATGCCTTTATCTCCTCGCGAACGTCCAATGTCGCCTCCGGCCATGGAAATTGCGGAACCTTCTCCTTCATGAGCGGCGAAGAGATCAGTACGCGGATTTCCGCCTGTCGAATGCATGCCTCGCACGCCGCCTTCCCGAGGGTGAAATTCAGGTTCACCGCAACCTTGTCGATCAGGACCAAAGCGAGGTTCGCCACCGTCGCCCCCAGACCCGGCGGTAATGCGATCCCGACGCGCCTTTCCGGAATCGTCGCCTTCCATCGGCGGGCGAGCGCCGCCGCGACCGAAAGGAGCATTCCCGCGGAAAGCGCCCGTCGTCCCTCCAGGCGATCCACGATCGCCCGCCGCCATGGCGGCCTCGAGAGGGCCTTGATCGATGAGTAGCCCAGATGCATGTCGATCTCATGCTCGACGGGCAGAGAGCCTTCAAATACCTGTTGCGCTTCTTCGGATTGGTGCATCGGTATGCTCCTCCAAATCTCTGGACCGCCGTCCCGGTTCCGCAGCCCGTCTCCGGGTGGAGATCGATTCTTGTTCACGATTCGATGCCCGAAAAAACATACGGGGCAGCACTGCTCCGGATACGACTCGTTCTCTATTTATCCACTCGGTTCAAAGTATAACACCAGCTCCGTCATTTTTTCAACATTTCACGCAGGATCGCGAGGGACCGACGCTGGAACAGCGGTTCTATCGGCGGGTTCGGGCACCGGCCATTTGCAGGATCTCGGACGGCCGATATCCGTTCCCGCGAAGGGCGCGGAGGCTGAGTGCTCCGTTTCGCTTGGCCAGCCGTCGTCCGGATTCATCCCTGACCAGCGGACAATGATAATATTCCGGGGCCGGGAGACCGAGGGCTCGATAGATCAGAATCTGCCTGGCGGTGGAAACCAGCAGATCGGCGCCACGCACGACCTCCGTAATCCGCATCGCCGCGTCATCCACGACCGCCGCGAGGTGATACGAGGGAAGACCGTCGCGGCGCCAGATCACGAAATCGCCAAAATCCACTCCCGCGACAAAATTCCGGGTTCCCAGGTTGCCGTCTTCAACAGTCACCTTTTCTCCCTCGGAGACGCGAAACCGCCAGGAAACGGTACCCGGCGCCGAATCGCCGTCGCCGGGATCCCCAAAGGTTTCCGGTCTGCACGTCCCGGGATAAACCGGTTCATCCTCGCCTTCGTGGGGCGCGCTCAGGTTGTTCAGAACGTCCCTGCGCGAGCAGCGACAGGCATACACATAACCCAGTCGGCACAACGTCAGCCAGGCATCCCGGTAATGCGCAATTCGCTCGTCCTGGTTGTACGGACCGCAATCGCCGCCGACATCCGGACCCTCCACCCAGGAGAATCCAAACCACCGGAGGTCGTCGTACATCGCCTCGACGTACTCCGGCCGGCACCTGCGGGAATCGAGGTTGTCGTTTCGAAAAACGAGAATCCCCTCCTCCTCCCGCGCGCGCCGCCGGGCGGTTTCGAACGTGGCGAGGTGACCGAGATGGAAGTAACCCGTGGGAGAAGGCGCCAACCGCCCACGGTAACCTGCCGCTCCCGACCGACGATTTTGACCGGTTTTCGAGTTCATTCAGGAAAACCGTTCCCTGTGCCCGGAACCGACCGCCTAATCGAGAGTAACGACCAGATAACGGTAAACGCCCTGCTGTTGCACGAGGAAAACATTGCGCCCCGTTCGCAACGCCTGCCGGGCCTCATCAATACTGTTCACCGCGCTCTGATTGATCTCCACGATGACCGTGCCCACCCTGAAATTCTCGGCATAGCGGGAGGCGCTGTCGACTTCCACGACGATTACGCCGCTTGCCTCCGGGGAAAGATCGAAATCATCCCGAATCTCCCCGGTAATCCGTGCCACTTTGATTCCCTCGAGGAGTTCATTCTCCTCGACCGGGCCGGGACCGGCCTCCGCCACTGCGTCGAGTTCGCCGAGTTCAACATCAATTTCGTTCCGCTCACCGTCCCGGGAATAGGTTATCGTCACCGTCGTTCCAGGCGGTATCTGGGAAATCCTAAGCCGAAGATCGCTGGCCGATGACACACTTCGCTCGTTGACTGCGACGATGACATCGCCTCGCTCCAGGCCTGCGCGATCCGCCGGACTGTCCGGCTCCACTCCCGCCACCAGCGCCCCCTCGGCAACTTCGACGCCGAACTCTTCGGCGAGTTCCGGCGTAAGATTTTGGATGCTCACGCCGAGAAATCCGCGCGACACCCTTCCGGTGGTGATCAGGCTTTGCATGACATGCGACGCCATGTTCACCGGAATCGCAAAACCGATCCCGATGTTCCCACCGGTGCCGGCGGTGAGGATCGCCGTATTGATCCCGATCACTCTTCCCTGCGCATCGACGAGCGGTCCGCCGGAGTTCCCGCGATTGATGGCCGCGTCGGTTTGGATGAAATTCTCGTAGGACCCCTCGCCAAGGAGATTGAATTCGGTCCGGCCGGTGGCCGAAACAATACCCATCGTAACCGTCTGTCCGATACCCAGGGGATTGCCCAGTGCGAAGACGATATCGCCAACCCGTATATTGTCGCTGTCGGTCAGGACCAACGCCGGAAGGTCGTTGGCATCGATCTTCAGGACCGCGACATCGGTCTCGGGATCGGTCCCGATGATCGTCGCTTCAAAACTTCGCTGGTCTCCAAGAGATACCCGCACTTCATCCGCCCCGTCGATCACGTGGTTGTTTGTTAAAATGTAGCCGTCGGAACTGACAATCACACCGGATCCAAGACCCTGTTCGCGCCGGTAGCGGGGTCGTTGCGGCTGCTCTTCTTCCGGAGCTCCAAAGAAACGCCGAAAAAACGGATCATCCATAAACGGACTTCTGCGGGTCGGTTGCTCCACCATTCTCTCGGAGAAAACCGAGACAACGGCCGGTCTCACCTTTTCGATCGTGTCCGCGTAGCTCGTCGGATTACCCTCGGGCGAAACTCGCTCAAGACGCTCCCGTTCCACGCGCACATCGGCGGGTTCGCGGGTTTCCGCTTCGGCTCCCTGGTCGCGCGTCTGCAGGTAGGCGGTCAGGCCGAACCCGGCAATAAAAACAATAAGTACTGTGGCAAATAAGCGGTATCGCATAAGCTTTTCTCGTTCGGAGGTTGCGTTGTCCGATAGTGACATAAGAAAAAAACATCGGTTCCACCGGTGGAATTGTCCCGTCAGAATCCCTTGATCCGGAATAGACTGGTGACGCTTTCGTTCCGGTTGATTCTGACAATCGCCTGGCCCAAAAGTTCGGCGACGTTCAGCACGGTAATCGGGAGGTTACGCGGTTTGACCGGAACCGAGTTTGTGGTGATCAGTTCGTCGATCACCCCGTCCGCCAACCGCTTGAACGCGATCTCGTTCAACACGGCGTGACTGACCGCCGCGCGCACGCTCCGAGCTCCATGTTCTCTCGCCAGCTTGGCCGCGCCGATGAGCGTACCCGCCGTCTCCGTCATATCGTCGATCAGAAGAACGTCGTTTCCGTCGATATCGCCGACGATACTGATTGCTTCAACCGTGGTCGAATTCGTGCGGCGCTTGGCCACGAACCCGAGCCCGCTTCCAAACATATCCGCATACGCGGCGGACATCTTAACGCCTCCAAGGTCCGGGGAAACGACAACCATCCGGTCGCTCTTGAACTTCTTCAAATACTCGTAGAAGACCGGCGAGGCGTAGAGATGATCGACCGGGATATCGAAGAATCCCTGAATCTGCTGAGCGTGCAGATCCATTGCCAGTACGCGGTTGGCCCCGGCGGCAACGAGCAGGTTCGCCACCAGCTTCGCGGTGATCGGCACGCGCGGCTGGTCCTTCCGATCCTGGCGGGCATAACCGTAAAAGGGAAGAACCGCCGTGATCCGCCGGGCGGACGCTCTTCGCGCCGCATCGATCATGATCAGCAGTTCCATGATGTGATGATTCGCCGGCGGGCAGGTGGACTGAACGATAAATACGTCCTGGCCGCGGATGTTTTCGTTGATTTTGACAAACGTCTCATCGTCCGGAAACGCGGTCACCGATGCTTCCCCGAGGGGAACGCCGACAAATTTACAGATGTCTTCGGCCAAAGGACGATTCGAGTTGCCGGAAAAAATCTTAAGTTCCCCGAAATTCATACGACACGATTCCTTATTCCGATTCAGATCCTTTTTCAAAGGCTTTTTCCAGATCCGCCTCGATTTTGTCCACTCTCCGGAACAGGTCCGGGAGCCGTTTCTGCAGAACGATAATCTTCTGCCGCAGCATGTACGGAACCGCGGGACTCCCAAACACGTAGCTTTTCGGTTCGAGATTTCTTCCGATCCCGCTCTGTGCACCGGCCTGGACTCCCGAACCCAATGTCAGGTGCCCGGCAATCCCCACCTGCCCTCCGAGGATGACAAAATCGCCCAGAACGGTGCTTCCGGCTATCCCGACTTGAGCACAAAGAATGCAATGCCGCCCGATCCGCACGTTGTGGCCGACCTGGACAAGGTTGTCGATCTTGGTGCCCTCGCCTATGACGGTGTCGCTGAACCGGGCGCGATCAATGGTCGTTCCCGCGCCGATTTCGACATCGTCGCCGATTACCACGCCCCCGATCTGCGGGATCTTCGAATGACCGGACCCGTCCGAATCGTACCCGAAGCCATCCGAGCCGATCACCACTCCACTGTGAAGCGCTACGCGGTCGCCGAGCCGGGTCCCGTCCATGACCGTTACCTGAGGCATGAGGCGGCATCCTTCACCGAGCGAACTGTTGCGACCGATGAACACGTGCGCCTCCAGAACACTGTCTTCGCCGATCGTACATCCATCTTCAATTATGCAGTACGGCCCCACCGTCACCGATTCCGGAATTCGGCACCCCTGCGCAATAACCGCAGTGGGATGCACGCCCGGCACCGGGCGCGGCCGAAGCATTTTCTGCAGCATCGAACACAATCGCGCCAAGCCGACCGACGGATTCTCGAAATAGAGAAAAAGCTGATTTTCGCCGGGTTCCACGGGGCAGTCCTCGGGCACGAAAACGATCGAGGCGCCCGTCGAAGTCAGATCGTCGGAAAACTTCTTTTCCCGCAGAAAGGAAAGATCGCCTTCAACGGCGTCCGCAAGCGGGACGATTCGCTCGATTGTGCAACTCGTTCCTCCCCGTTGGGAAAGGGGTTGAGTCACCTTGATGACCTTTTCGGGTGATAACGAAATCTGCATGAAAAACAAAAGTCCTGTCCCGAAGAGGACAGGGCTTTTGCCGAAACTAGGCAAACCTTAATTGGACGCCCCGCAAAACGTTCCCGGCGGATGCGTCTTCAAGTCGATGCCGGTCACTCCGGTGCGTCGCGATTGATCTCTTCAAGCACGGTATCCGTAATGTCGAAGGAGGAATCCGCATAAATCAGCGTGGGAATTCCGATGAGTGTGGCGCCTGAAGTGTCAAATACGAGAGTCGCCTCGCGCTCCCTCGCTTCGGCCATCACAACCTCCCTGATTTCATCCAGCATCAGCTCCCGGTGGTTGCGCTGGCGTTGCTCGAGCGAGCGGCGGGTGTTGTTCTGAAACTGCTGCAACTCGCGCTCCTTCTCGCGGATCGCCTCCACCATTTCCTGGGCCTGCAGTTGCGCCTGCTGGCGCGCCTCGTCCGAAAGGGCCGGATTGTTGGTCTGTTCGATGATTTCCTGGTACTCTTCAACCATCGCGTTCCCCTCCTCCATGAGTCTCTCGGTTTCGCGTTGCGCCCGTTCGATCGAGCTCCGGAAGCGTTCCTGCGCCTCGATGGTGCTGTGGTAGTTTTCGTACAAGTAGGTCATGTCCACCGTGATGACCCTGAGGTCCGTTTGGGCGCCCGCGGACGCATGGAAGGCGAACGCCGCGAGCAAAACACCAATATAATTAATGGGATGGATTTTCATAGATTCACTTAAGATTCGTCGGTTTACCTATCTAATGAGATCACGTTGATTAGAATCGGGTTCCAAAAGAAAAACTGAATCGCCCTCCGCGGTCGTTGTGGTCCTCAGAAGTAATGGGGATGCCATAGTCCAACCGCAATGGGGCGCCCATGATAAGAATTCGCAAACCGAACCCGTAATTGTCGTTGTATGCTCCGGTGTCAAAATCCGCAAAATCCTCATTCACAAACCCCGCATCATAGAAAACAGCAAAGCGAATAGGTTCCACCAAAGTCAAACTGTATTCCGCACTAAACAACCCGTAGGAGTTCCCCCCGGTCGGATCCTCGGTGTTCGGGTCGATCGGGCCGACCTCGCGAAAGTTGAATCCTCGCAGGGTATTCGGGCCCCCGAGAAAAAACCGGTCGAAAAACGGGACGCGATCGCTTGGGCTGAACGCGTCCATCGTCCCCACTCGTCCCACCAGCGACAACACCTGCGTCTGCGGTTCGAAGACCGGGAAAAACTGCGACCCCCTCATTTCGAAACGATAGTAGTTGGTGTCCCCGAGAACCGGCCCTCCAGCGAGATCCGTCCTGAACTCGACCCGGTTGCCTCGCGTGGTCACAAGCAGGCTGTCCCGCGTATCGCGCAACAGCGAGTACCCGACCTTGGAAACGGATCGACGGCCCTCCTCCTGCTGGATCAACGGCGACGCGGTCTCCGAGATGTTAAAGATATCCACAACTTCGAAGCCGTAATAGACCCGGCCCTCCACGAGTTCGATCAGTCGTTTCCGCAAATAGACCTCGAAACCAAACCGCAGCTCGTCGAACGCCGCACTGAAGAACTCGCTTTCCCGCCGGAAGATCTCGAATCCGAACGCGAGTTGCTGGTCGAACAGCCACGGTTCCTCAAATCCCAGAACGACTTCATTCGATCGCGACCCCACCTGCAGGCGAAAACGGAATTTCTGACCAGCGCCCTGGAAACGAGACCGGTAGTTGAAGAGGTCGAAATTCGACTGCGAAAGCTCCGCGAAAAAGATCACGTTCTCAAGGGTGCTGAATCCGGCGCCGAACGTCAGACTTCCGGTGCGGGCCTCTCGGACCGAAACCCCCAGGTTCCGTCTTCCTTCCACTCCCGTCAATTCCGGCTGAAGGTTAACGTGTTCGAAAAAACGGGTGTTCTCGAGGCGGCGCTGACTGGTTCGCATGCGAACCGAATTAAATACGTCTCCGGGACGAAGGCCCAATTCACGGATGATTACCCGGCTCTGGGTCTTGGTGTTACCGTCGATTCGAATTGATTCGACAAAAACCTTTCCTCCTTCGTTGATCCCGTATTCGATGTCGATCGCCCCGGTTTCCAGATTCGGAATGCGCCGCGCGTTGACCCGCGTGTCGAGGTAACCGTCCTGGCCGTAGTGATCCCGAAGGTTCTGGACGTCGCGATCGAGGAGGGAGGGAACGAAGACATCACCCGTATCCAGAACGAGTGATTGCCGGAGTTCTTCGTCGGTATAAAGCTCGTTGCCCTCGAAGGTGATCTCGCCGAGCTCGTACTGCCTGCCTTCCTCGATTTCGAGGGTCACCGCGAGCTGGTTTTCATAGGGATATTCGAAACGGGCGCGTCCCGGCGGGATACGAACATCCAGGAATCCCCTCTCCCGGTAGAGGTCAACCAGTTTGTCCAGGTCGTCCTCGAACACCTCTTCCTGAAAACGGCCTTTCCCGGTCAGCCAGGAGAAAATGTGCCAGCGTCGTGTATCCATCGCCCGCCGCAGCCGAGTGCTCTTCACATTGTCGTTTCCCTCGAACTCCACCCTCCGGATCGTGACTCGCGGTCCTTCCTCGATGTGGTAAACCACGCTCCCGGTCCCGGTGGCGGGATCCCGCTCGATGTCGTAGGTTACCATGACGTCGCTGAATCCCCTCCGCTCGTAATACTCCGCCATCTGGTCCGCCCCTCTTCGCACGGTAAGCTCGTCGAGGGTGTCCATCGGAGACACCCTCCGGGTCCAGGGCAAAACCTGCGAAAACCACCCCTCCCGCGGTTCCCGCCTCTCGAAAGCGATCTCGCGCAGGAGACGGGTGTCGGACACGTGTTCGTTTCCCCGGAACTCAACCGCCTCGACCCGGTACTTGGGACGCAGTTCGAACAAGAGATTGACCGAGCCGTCATCAACGAACTCCCGCCGCACCTCGATGTACTCAAACAGACCCGTGCGGTACAGCGCACGTATGTCCCGGTCGATCTGGAGTTCGTCGTACCGCATCCCTTCCCGCAGTTGCATGTTGGCGCGGACCAGATCGCGGCTGACGTTCTCCAATTCAATGAATTCGATTTCGATCGAACCGATCGGGCGCTCCTGGGCGAGCTGCTGCTGACCGTACGAACCGGGTGGACCCATGAGGACGAGGACGACGAGGAGCTTAATTGGCGCTGCAAATCGAATCATGCGATTCCACCGGTCAATCGGGTTGCGAAGTAAAATTCTCAAAACGGGTGATTTCCTTGATAAAGGTCAGCCTGGCGACGCCTACCGGGCCGTTTCTCTGCTTGGCCACGATAAGGTCCGTCCGGTCGGAGGCCACTGAACTGTCGTCCGTGGCATCCTTGGGACGGGCCAGCAAAAGAACCACGTCCGCGTCCTGCTCGATCGCACCGGACTCCCGCAGATCGGAAAGGCGCGGCTGCCGCCGTTCCCGTTCGGACTCGCGGTTGAGCTGACCCAGAACGATTACCGGCAGGTTCAACTCTTTGGCCATCGCTTTCAATCCGCGCGAAATTTCGGCGATCTGCTGCTCCCGCTGAACGCTGTTGTCGAGTCCGGAAATCAACTGGAGGTAGTCAATGATAATCAAGCCGAGGTTGCGCTGGGCCGCCAGGCGCCGGGCCTTGGCGCGCAGTTCCAGAATCGTCAGGTGCCCGGAGTCGTCGATCCACAGGGGCGCCTTGCTCAGTTCGTCGGCCGCCCGAAGCAACGCCTGCTTCTCGTCGGACGAACTGATGCCGTCGCGAAGCCGCACCAGGCTCACCCGCGCCAATCCGCACATCATCCGCATCGCAAGCTGCTGGCTGCTCATCTCCAGGCTGAATATCAGGGTCGGAACGGCATTCTTGTCCCCTTTCGGCACGGTCACCGCCTCGGCCATATTAAGCGCCAGACTGGTTTTCCCCATCGAGGGGCGCGCGGCAACCACGATCATTTCCTGGGCGTGAAATCCGTTGGTCATCTTGTCCAGGTCGACGAATCCCGAGGTGATTCCGCTCAGTTCGCCCCGCCGCTCAAGCAATTTCTGCACGAGCGTGTACGCTTCCCGGACGGATTCCTTGATCGGCTTCGACGCATCGGTAATACGATCTTCACTGATCTTGAAAATCTCCTGTTCGACCTCCTCGAGGAAATTCTCCAATCCCCCCTCGTAGCCAAAACATCGCTCCACAGTCCCGGTGGCGGTCCGAATCAGCCGGCGCAGGAGGTGCTTCTCCCGCACTATTTCCAGAAAATGACTGGCATGGGCGGTCGTCTCCACCCGGTCGGTAATCCGGTTGATGAACGGAAAGCCGCCGATCTCCTCGAATTGCTGCCGGTTCTTCAGTTCCTCCGCGAGGATGATCTCGTCCATCGCCGCCCGTCGTTCATTGATCGCAAGCAGCGCCTCGAAGAGGATTTGGTGAGCGGGAACGTAAAAAGCCTCGGAACTCAGACGTGCCTCCATGCACCGGCTGAGTACGTCGGCGCCGTCGAGAATACAACAGGCCAGCAGCCCTTCCTCCGCCTCAACGCTGTGGGGAAGGACGCGGCTGGAAACAGACAACGCCTGTCCGCCGCCGTTCGCGGAGGCAGTCGTTGCCCTGCGCCGCTTTTCCGCCGACGCGGAGCGGTTATGATTCCTGGGAGCCATGGGACAGCGTTGGGCCCGGCCGCGCCTCAGGACTCGTCTTTAGCACTCCCGGCGTCGATAATCGCGTTTTCCGATACGATCTCGAACTCGAGATCGACGGAAACATCCGGATGGACTCGGATGGTGGCGGTGTGCTTGCCCAACTCCTTGATCGGTGCGGCGACATGGATCCTCTTACGGTCGATCTCGATGCCCGCCTCAACCAGTTTCTCGTGGATGTGTACCGCCGTCACCGCGCCGAACATTTTTCCGCCCTCCCCCGTCTTCACAGCGACGGCCGGATGGGTGGCCTTGAGCCTGTCCGCCAGTTCGGTCGCCGCGGCGATTTCCCGCTCTTCTCGAATCGCGCGCGCTTTGCGGAGGGCTTCGACTTGTTTGCGATTCGCCTTGTTCACCGGAACCGCGATTTTCTGCGGAAGCAGGAAATTGCGGGCGTAACCCGCCTTAACACGAACCTGCTCGCCTTCTCCGCCGAGGTTGTCCACCGGCTTGGTCAATAATACTTCAGTGTATGCCATGATCTTCCAATTGTTTAATCTTTAAAACGGTACGTCGTCCTCTTCTATATCGCCGCTCTTGGATTCCGCGGGTTTTTTCGCGGGCGCACGGGCCGGCGGCGACTGTTGTTCGTAGCCGCCGCGGGAGGGCGCATCGTCCTGATTCCCGGCCGAATCTCCCTCGCCCCGGCCGCCGAGAAACTGGAAATTCTCACAAACGACCCCCAGCCGGCTTCGCTTGTCACCCGTGTTCTTGTCTTCCCACTGGTCCAGCTTCAGGCGGCCTTCGACAAGGATCGGACGCCCCTTGGACATGTACTTGGAGATGATTTCCGCAGGTTTTCCGAACGCGTCGATATCGACGAACGTTGTTTCCTCGCGCTTCTCGCCGTCCTGCGTCGTGTAGTTGCGGTTGACGGCCAATCCGAATTTGCAGACGGATGTGCCCGCGGGAGTTACCCGCAATTCGGGATCGCGGGTCAGGTTGCCGATTAGGATCACTTTGTTGAAATTCGCCATGGAACCGGGGCGTTCGAAGGGGTTGTAATTCAGTCGGACAGTTTCTCAACGATGACGCGATCGACGGCCTTGTTCAAGCGTATGCGTTCCTGCAGCGCGCCGGGCTTCAACGGGGGAGCCGTGAACTCCATCTGTGCGTAGTGCCCGGAGGTAAAACGCTTATCCGGCGTGCGCGCAAAATCCTGCGACCCGAGATGCTCGACTTTGCCAACCTCGCCGTTGAGCGCCGCAATTTCCGCTTTCAGAGTCTCCGCAAGATCCTCGGCCGAATCCTCCCGGCCCCGCATATCAAATATCACCGTGGCCCGGTATTTCCTGGTTTCTGCTGTCTTCATTTCCTGTCTCTTCAGATTGATTCGTTGAAGTTGTTGGTTGTTCGGTTGTTTCGGATTCGTCCCTGGGCCGTTGATTGACCCGATTCATAGCCGTTTGAGGACCACTGTCAATCAAGAGCTTCAAGCCGTCCAGAAAGTTTTTCTTACTGCCCTCGAGAATCTCCTTTTCTTCCGGCCTCAGCTTTCCCAGAACGTAGTCCTTCATGTCCATCCGCGGCGGTTCCTTCGGTCCGATTCCGATTCGAAATCTGACGAAATCGTTCGGGAAAAAGCGGAGAATATCCGCAACCCCGTTGTGTCCGCCCGCACTGCCGCCTACGGTGATCTTCGCGCGTCCCGCCGGCAGATTGATCTCGTCGAAAACGACGGCCAACGATGTGGACGGGATGCTGTAGTATCCGCAGAACGCGTTGAGACTGTGTCCGCTTCTATTGACGTAGGTCTGAGGTTTGAGGAGGAAGACCCGCTTCCCGCTTTCCTGGTGAACCGCGCACAACGCGTCCACCCGTTTGTCGCGTGCCCAGTGACACCCGAACTCGGCGGCAAAAGCGTCGAGGAGCAGAAACCCCATGTTGTGCCGGGTTCCCTCATAGGCCGCTCCCGGATTCCCCAGGCCGGCGACAACGCATATAGACATGATTCAAAGAGCAAGGCGCGAGTAAACGGAGCCGGCGGGCCGGGGACATCACCCCTCCCCGGACTCCTTTTCCTCCCCTTCGGCCGCTTTCTCCTCGGCAGCCTCTTCCGCTTCTTCACCTTCTTCGCGTTCGATCTCGACGCGAGGCGCCGCACAGGCTACGACCACCTGGTCTTCATCCGAAAGATATTCGACCCCGGAAAGCTCAGGCAGCTCCTTTACGTGAATCGCCTGGTCGACTTTCAGTTCACTCACGTCCACCTCGATAAAGCCCGGAAGATCCTTCGGCAGGCAGCGGACGTCGATCGAGTGCATGACCACTTCGAGCACGCCGCCCTCGTTCTTCACGCCGATTGGCTCGCCGTTGACGTGAATGGTCACATTGGTGTCCATCTTTTCGGTCGAAGAAACCTCGTGAAAATCGATATGCAGGACGCGGTCGGTAATCGGATCCTGCTGAGCCTCCTGGATAACGGTCAAAATGGAGCCCTTACCTTCCTCCTTCAACTGGACCAGCGAGGCGGCGCCCGCGGCCTCCTTCATCATGCGCGAAAAATCCGCCTGACTCACGCTGATACTGCGCGTGTCGGCTCCCTTGCCGTAAATGACTCCCGGAATCAACCCTTCCCGGCGCAACCGGCCGGCCGGCCGGCGGCCCCTGGCCTCCCTCGGTGTAACGTTAAGTTTGATCTGCTGTGTCATAACTGCCCGCGAAATCGATAATACGTTCTGTAAACACCGGTCGACGGTACCGGTGCAAAGGAAACAAGCGTAGCCTCCGACATTTCAAAAGCAATCAAAAGTTTCCCGTTCCGCCGATTTTTTTTCACAGAAGCATTGACAACCCCCTTCCCGCTGACCTTTGCTGTCTTTTTTCCGACTTGCTCGGAAGCTCTCTGTCCGCCGTAACCTTGGCGAAGGCGGAAGGGGCGAAGTCCCGGCCCGCCGGGATCAATCACTTGCTCTCCAGGCGATCTTCCGTTCTTTCCGTTCTTTTTGATTCTTCCACCGTTTGCCCGGTAGCTCAGTGGTAGAGTCCCGGCCCGCCGGGATTAATCACTTGGTCTTCGAGCGAATTTCTGTTCTCTTTAGTTCTTATTCCACCGTTTGCCCGGTAGCTCAGTGGTAGAGCAGGTGACTGTTAATCACTTGGTCGTAGGTTCGAATCCTACCCGGGCAGCCTTT
>SLTG01000082.1 GCA_007130045.1 Opitutales bacterium | reverse complement strand
CTCGGTAACGAATGGTTGGCTGACGAAAAGGCTGGGTATGGGGCAAGCGGCCTCCGCCAGCCAATTCTCCCGAAGGTGGATGTTGGAAGAACGTCGAGCGAAGGAAGTTTACCGGATAATCGAAAAATTGCGATGACGCCCATGCGCCAATTTGAAAACCGGAGTTCGAGATGAATTCTGTCAAGAGTCAACACCTGACGTTTTTAAGGTCGTCCCGACGTTTTCAAGGTCGTCCTAACAGGGCGAACTGGCGTACCCGTCGGGATTCGCTTCCTCGTTGTCGACCGCTGTGTTCATAATCAATCCCATGACAGCGAAAGGTGCTGCGGATGAGTCAAGTTTATCGAGCACCGCAGAGGTTGGAAGGTCGCAGAGAAATCATCCGATATCATCTTGTCCTTCTCTGCGATCTTCCCCTCTCTGCGGTGTCATTATTCCTGGTCTGAAGTTTCGCCTTGCTCTCCGATCGGTTCTGCAACCAGCCTTCCGATTAATCCTCCCGCCAGTAATCGTTCGCCCGGGCGATGGTTTGAAAATGGATCGCGATCACCTGGGAGGCGGCGATCAGACTGTCGGGATCCTTCGCATATTCTTCGCGGCCGGCAAAAAGGACGTCTCTGTCGGTTTGGGTTTCGGTTACGCCCTTGCGGGAAAGACGTATGGCCAACTGAAAACCTTCCTCTGGCGTTTCGGTGATCAGGGTCCAGGACGCGGCGGCCTTTGTTTCGCTCTCGTTCTCGGCAACGGCCGTGAACGGGAGGGCAAGGAGCAGGGTGAGGAGGATCAGGACGGTTTTCATGGTGTTTGATCCTGGTGAAGAAAGACCTGCAAGAGAACGGCCATTTCCGTTTCGGCTTTGATCCCATGGGTAAGGTTTGGCGGCAAGACGATCAGCGCGCCTTCCTCCACGGCCCGGGTTTCGTCTCCGAGCGTGACCTCGCCCCGCCCCTTGAGCACCTGCAGGGTGCCGGCGTGCGGGCTTTGACATTCGGCAGGGCTCTGGCCGGCACAGAAGGGGAGGATGAGGATTTTTACATGCGAATCCGTATACACCTTGTGGCCATGGATATTCCGGTCCGGGGAGGCTTCCCGCAAATGCTCCGCCGCCACCGCGGCGAGATCGGGGATGATTTGGTAGGTGTTTGCTGACATTTGTTTTAGCTCCTTTTAAGTCGGTTTGTCCTCCCGGCCGGTTCCGACCGAAAACATCTCCCTTCTAACACCGCGTTCGGATCAATCAAGAAATAAATATCTTTTATTCGTGTAAAATCCTCGGTTTCGCCTTTCCGTCCGATGTGCCGGTAATGAATCCGGAAGAGAGGATTCTCAAATGATGACAAATTTTCGAGAGATCCGCTCGGCCCGGGTCGATGAATTTTCTGATTCGCCGATTGACAGACGTGAAATATTCGAATGTTTAAAGGATGCACTCAACCCCCTGATAGCCGCTCGATTTTCATCAGGATTATGATTCCCGGCTATTGAAAAGCATTCCTACTCACCGACCACCTGGACTCGGATGCGGCGGTCGCGGGGACGGTTGTCGTGATCGACGACTACCACCTGCTGCCAGGTGCCCAGGATGAGGCGTCCGTCCGCGATCGGCAAGGTGACGCCGGGGCCCATGAGGGAGGCGCGCAGATGGGAGAACCCGTTGTCGTCTCCCCAGGTGCTGCCGTGCCGGGTGGGCTGGTCGACTCGGGCCAGTTTCTCCAGCAACTCCCGGAAGTCCTCGACCAGCGCCGGCTCGAATTCTATCGTCGTCACCGACGCCGTGGAGCCAATCGACGTGACCGAGACCAGCCCGTCGCGGATGCCGCTTGCGCCGATGATGTCGCCGATCCGGGCGGTCACGTCATGGATGTCCGAAAAGCCCTTGGTGTTGAGATGAATTTCTTTGCCGTAAACCATGGCGTCGATTCTGTTTCGTGGCGCCGCCGGTGGCGAGCTTGTATTAGTGGCGATTGGGCAAGGTTGACCTTTCGGGTGACTGCCTGCCAGTATGGTGATCCAAACGGAACCGAAGAAAGAGCCATGATCGAAGTCGAGAAATGTAGCGAGGACCACTATAATGTAACGGTCGCGGGTTCGACGACCACGCGGCACGACGTTACGGTGTCGCCGGAATACCACCGGAAACTGACTGGGGGTGACGTCTCTCCGGAGGCGCTGGTCGAGGAGTCGTTCCGCTTCCTGTTGGAGCGCGAGCCGAATACCAGTATTCTGTCGTCGTTCGATTTGCCGCTGATCGGAAGTTATTTTCCGGAGTATGAGGGAGAAATCCGCCGCCGCCTCCAACCCTGACGCCATGAGCGGCGCGACGCCGCGCAGTCACATCGTCGTCCTTTCAGGTGCCGGAATCAGTGCCGAAAGCGGAATACGGACCTTCCGGGGAGGCGGCGGTTTATGGCATGATTTCCGTATCGAGGACGTCGCGACACCGGAGGCCTGGCAGAGAGATCCGGAGAGGGCGCTGGGTTTCTACAATGTCCGCCGGCGGCAGTTGTATTCGGTGGAGCCGAATGCCGGACATCGCGCGCTGGCCGGTCTGGAGAGGGATTTTCCGGTCACGATCATCACCCAGAACATCGACAACCTTCACGAACGCGCCGGGTCTTCGAATATACTTCACCTCCACGGAGCGCTCGACAAAGCCCGCAGCACCGCCGACGACGCGCTGATTTACGATCTTGCCGGAAGAGACATCCGGCTGGGCAATACCTGTGAGCTGGGAAGCCAGCTGCGTCCGCACGTGGTGTGGTTTGGTGAAATGGTTCCGGAACTCGAGCGCGCTGAAGAAATTGTCCGCCACGCCGACGTGCTGATTGTCGTGGGGACGTCTTTTTCGGTTTATCCCGCCGCCAATCTTGCCTTTCTCGCACCTTCGCACGCCCGGAAGGTTCTCGTGAACCCGGAGATTCCGGATACGGTTGGTCTCGACGCCTTCGAATGCATTGGCGAACCGGCCGCGCGAGCCCTTCCGCGATTGGCTGAGGAATTGCGGAAACGATAGCCGGTTGTGTGGCATCCCTACCCGCGTTTCCGTTTTTGATCTTGGTCAAATAATAAAGAAAAAGGAATCTTTAATTCTTGTATTGCGGTTGTTCCTGCACCAGGCTGTTCTCCATGAGCTATTCCACTGTTGTATTCTCTTCGCCGGGAACACCGCTCGCCGACCGTTCGGTCGGTGAGCTTGTCGCCGAACGTCCGGGACGTTCGCGGGTGTTTCAGACCCACCATATTGATTTCTGCTGTCAGGGCGGAACCACGTTGCGGGAGGCCTGCGAGCGCAAGGGCGTGTCGCTCGACACCGTGGTGACCGAGCTCGAGCGGGAACAGGCGGATCCGGTCGAGCCGCAATCGAATCCGGCGGAGCTGCCGCCGCACGCTCTCTGCGATCACATCGTGCGGCAACATCATGATTTCCTCCGCCAGGAGCTGCCTCGCCTGCACGCGATGTCGGAGCGTGTGGCGCGGGTGCATGGCGGGCACGCGGCGTCGCTTGTCGAGGTCTTTAAGGTCTTCACCGGCATGGCCAACGAGTTGTTCGCCCACATGCAGAAGGAGGAGCAGATCCTCTTCCCGGCGATCAAGGCGATGAGCGAGGATAAAGCCGTCCCGGAATCGTTGGAAGGCCCGATTTCGGTGATGGTTCAAGAGCACGATGAAGCCGGTGCCGCCCTGGAGAAGCTCGGCGATTTGACGAACCGCTACCAGCCGCCGGCCGATGCCTGCAACACCTACCGGGCATTGTTCGCGGGTCTGGCTGAACTGGAGGACGACCTGAAGCGTCACATCCACCTGGAGAACGCGGTCCTTTTTCCCGCCGCCCGCCGGATGATCGGTGAGGGGACTTCTTGACCTGAAATCGTAACGATCCGCCGGGTACCTTCGCACACCGTGGTTGCCATAACCGCAAAGAACACAAAGATCACAGAGAGATAGGGCGTGGTTCGTTAAATCGAAGCTTCGAACCAAAGTAGCGCACGCATCTTGCGTGCGAACCCAAGGCTGAAGTGTAATCCACGCATTTTGGAGCGCGTTTGTAAAACTTGACTCAGCGACCACGATATCGCCTTTTTTTGAGTCCTAATCTGATACTATGCAACTGTACGGGAAAACTTCCGCTCACGCCATCGCCGTGATGAGTTACCTGGCCGCCGATCCGGATCGGCGGGCGGGCGCGGAAGCGGTGGCGAAGGCGCGGGGGCTTTCCCGGCCGTTGGCGGCCAAGCTCCTGACGCGCCTGGCGACCGCCGGTCTGGTCAGTGGTCAGCCGGGGCCCGGGGGCGGGTACACGTTGGCCCGCGCCCCGGAGGAAGTCCGGTTGAGCGAGATCGCCGCGCTGTTCGAATCTCAGGATTCGCCGGTGCTGTGCCCGTTCGGGTTTACGTGCTGTGAAAAGGACAAGCCGTGCGCGTTGCACGACCAGATCGCCGCGTTGCGCCAGTCGGGACGCAGGTTTTTGGAAAAGACCCGTCTGTCGGCCTTCACCGGTCAGACGCTGGAATGCGGCGCGAAGTGATCCGGAGGATTTGGAGACCGAGCGCGAGGGCGCTTTGAATGAACGCATGAAGGGGTGTCTTTCCGATCTGACGGACGTCTTGCACGGACAAATCCAAGAGGAAAACCAGATTCTTTACCACCGGGCGGCGGTTTGGACCGGACACTTTTATGAACGCGCGAAATCAACAACCTCTGGTCTATTCGTGCTCGGGCGCCTCCAGTGCCGCCCAGATGTGCAATCATCCCGCCGTGCGCCTCGACCGTTCTGGCGCGGCTGAGATGTCCTGTATCGCGGGGGTGGGCGGTGACGTGAAGCCGCTGGTGAGAACGGCCAAGTCGGGACGGCCGATGATCGTGCTGGACGGCTGCCCCGTCAAATGCGCCGGGCACATCCTCAGCCGTCACGGATTGAAACCGGACCGGCATTACGTGCTTTCCGACTATGGCGTGAGAAAGCGCGCCCATGAGGATTTTTGTCGAGAAGAAGCGGATACGATTTACCGGAAATTTCTGGACGACAACCCGCCGGAGAGATGAAGGTCGATTGGCCGTCATCCATGTTGCCCGCAAACTCGTCCAGATTATCCGGGTGACCTGTCGCAACCAAAAACCCTTCGATCCAACGAAAACATGCACGATTTCTCCTTGATCTTTGTATAGCTTGTCCAAGTCCGACAGGCTGCTGGAATTTCAAGGCACCGAAAGTTGTTCTCATTGGATCAAGTTTCGTACGCGGGTTTTGGGTCTGTTCCCGGTTCACTTTCCGTTCGCTTCCCTTCGGCGGTACTCAAAGAGCTTGCCAGGCGAACCGGACGCTTCGTTAGCGCCACTTCGTGCTCGGTACTGCCGAATTTACATCATCAGCATAATGACGGCGTGCGTTCCTTCTAATATTCTAATATCGGGGCAGCAATATTAGATTGCAACTTGAAGGAAAATCGTGCAAGGTGGTTTCTGTATTCCTGAGTGATTAGAATCCATGTGCTTATAAAAATGAAGAATTTGATTCTCGTGTGTGTCGCCCTCTGTATTCCCTCCGTCCTGTTGGGGCAACTGGCTTTTGATGCCACTGCGGTCGAGATTGACGCGGGATTCGGTGCGGAGCAGCTGACGCACGATTTTACGTTTACGAATAGCGGGGACTATCCGGTCGAGATTCTTGGCCTGAGCAGCTGTTGCGGATTCAGGACCGCCGACTTGGAAAAGCGCCTGTACGAGCCCGGCGAAAGCGGGAAAATCACCGGCATTTTTACAGTGGGCGGCAGGATCGGGGAGTACCGCAATATGATTACCCTTCGCACCGACGACCCGGAGAATCCGAGCCAGGTGCTGCAGATGACGATCGACATTCCGCGGAATCTGACGTTGTCGCATCGGTTGCTGACCTGGCAGCGTAATGGTGAGCCCACGGGCCAGATCGTCGAAGTGGAATTTCATCCCGATTCGCCCTACGAACTCAAGGATGTCGAGATCGACGGAGAGAACTTCCGGGTCGAGGTGACGTCAGACGAAGAGAAGGAAAACCGGTATTTGCTGGAGATTACCCCCACCGATCTTAGCGAGAGCAACATGGCGATCATCTATCTCCGCACCAATCCCGAACCGACCAACCGCCGCGCGTTTTCGGTTTATACCTACGTTCGTTGAGATTTGGCGCCGGTTCCGGATAATCGGTCCGTCGTACCTGGATAACGTCCACTCCGGCCGGAATTCCGGGAAACGCGGATCTTCCGAGGGGGCCTTGCCGGTCCCGTGGTTCCGCGCCTCGTTTCCCTTGTCCCCGCAACCGCCATAGATTGACCAATCAGGTTCTGGCATGCAGAGTGCGTCGATGAATCTCGACGAACGATTGAATCGCTTTCTCGGAGCGGTCCCGCGCATGGACGACGCGCTTTTTATCGCTCCGAATGCAACGGTGATCGGCGACGTGACGCTCGGGTCCTTGACCAGCATCTGGTACGGAGCAATTCTCCGGGGGGACATCAACAGCATCCGGGTCGAGGAAGGCTGCAATTTGCAGGACGGGACGATAGTTCATCTTGCGGATGACCACGGTGTTGAAATCGGAGCGTACACAACGGTGGGACATCGCGCGATTCTCCACGCGTGCCGTATCGGGGCCGGATGCCTGATCGGCATGGGGGCGGTGATACTCGACGGAGCCAAGATCGGCGAGGGATCGCTGATCGGCGCCGGGACCCTCGTGACCCAACGGTTCGAATGTCCGCCGCGGTCGCTGGTGCTGGGTTCGCCGGGTAAGGTTGTGAGCGCAATTTCAGAAAAAGAGTCTGTCAATCTGAAAAACCACGCATTGAAATACATCGACGTCGCACGCGCCCACAGGGCGAGAACTGAATAACCGGATCGGTTGTCCGTCGCCGTGCCCGGCGTGGTTTGACGAATAAAGTAGGACGTGAGATAGCTTCTTGCCTCAGAGGACTGTGGAGAATCGTCTACAGTGCCTGCCGAAGATCCTCGACCAGGTCGTCGGTGTCTTCGAGGCCGCATGAGAGGCGGACCATCCCTTCGGGAATGTTTCGCCGCGCGCGTTCCTCCGGCGCCATTGAGTGATGGGTGGTTGTGATCGGCTGGGTGACGAGGCTCTCCACTCCTCCAAGGCTCGCGGCGATCGTAAACAATTTCAGCCGATCGACCATCTTGGCGGTAACTTGCGCATCTCCTTCATAAACGAAGCTGAGGACGCCGCCATACCCGCGCATTTGCCTGCGGGCAATGTCGTGGCCTGGAAAGTCGGGCAATCCGGGATAATTCACCCGCGCCACCTTCGGATGACCAGCGAGGAACTCGGCGATGGCCTGCGCGGTTGCGCTTTGTGCGCGCACGCGAACAGAGAGCGTCCGCAGCGAGCGCGAGAGAAGAAAGGCGACCTCCGGGGCCATCATTTGACCCAAGTTCTTGCGCCACGTCCAGATCGGGCGGATACGGTCGGCGGATCCGATCACGACACCGCCGGTCAGGTCACTGTGCCCTCCGAGGTACTTCGTCGTGCTGTGAAAGACAAGATCCGCGCCAAGGTCCAGCGGATTCTGATTCACCGGAGAGGCGAAGGTATTGTCCGCAAGGGTGATCACTCCGGCGCGCCGGGCGATTTTCGAGGTCTCGGCAATGTCCAGAACGTCCATGCTTGGATTGCCGGGTGTCTCAAATACAATCAGACGGGTGTTCTCGCGGAAGTGTCTTTCGACTGCGCCGGTCTCGTCGCCGATAAGGAATGTCGTTTCGATCCCGAGATTCGGAAGGTTTTCCGAGAGGAATTCGTACGTTCCGCCGTACACATCGCCAAGGCAGATGATATGATCGCCGGCGCGGCAGTAGCTCAGGATCGTCGCCGATTCAGCGGCCATCCCTGAACTGAAAACGTATGCCGACTGTCCATTCTCGAGGTCGGCGAGTTTTTTCTCCAATGCGCGAATTGTCGGGTTCGAACCGTAGCGCGTGTAAAGGTTGCCCTCTGTGCGTCCTTCCACGACTTCCATGAGCGCACGCGTGCTTGGGAATCCAAACGTCGAGTGATTGTAAAGGGGACTGTGTATTCCGCCTTGTGAATCGAGGGTTTCTCCGGCGTGGACGCAGCGGGTGGAGAATCCCTGTCGGCGTTGCGGGGCGGACCGGCGGTCATAGTCGGGAGGGTTTGACATAGTGGAAATGGGTGCCCGGTTAGGGGATTTTCATTCAGCGGACAGACGCCGGCCGAAGACCATGTTCTCCGCGTGGATATCCTTCTCGATTTGAATGACTATTGTTGCGCTTCGGTGCGCTTTGGAATCAATGATAGACATATTTTTCGTCCGGGCCAGTTTATTTCCTGGTAAACAGGTATGTGCATGCGGCGAGGAGCAATGTTCTTTGGGGTGAGGATTTCGGAAATGTTGGCTGAAGAGTCCGATTTGAACTGGACGAATCAATCCTCCGTGCCTACTTTGGTGAACCGAAGTCGGTTCTGAGGCCGCGCGAGGACGGTCTGGTGGCGATTTTCGGAAACTCATCGGCGATGCCACCACAGGATTATCAACTTCGTGCCGTGAATCGTTTATTGCCATGACACGACAAGTCACGACAATCCACGGCGAGCCGAGCTACACCCTTGAAAGCGACCGCATCAAACTGGCGGTGACCCGAAGGGGAGGGCATATGGGGCCGGTTCGGTTCAAACTCGGGAACCGGTGGGTGTCCCCTTATTCGCTCGCGCCTTGGAAGCCGGACGAATGCGCCGGGAACACGCCTCCGATCCTGCGTGTGTTGCGGGGGGATTTTCTGTGCCTGCCGTTCGGCGGCGATGGGGATTACGTGCACGGGGAGACCGCGAATCTGACCTGGAGGCAGGTGAAATCGACTTCGG
>SLTG01000134.1 GCA_007130045.1 Opitutales bacterium | reverse complement strand
GGTCGGGGTGAGAGGATTCGAACCTCCGGCCTCTTCGTCCCGAACGAAGCGCGCTGCCAGACTGCGCCACACCCCGATGTCAATCGGATCAGTAAACCAGACAGCGTGAAATGACAGGGCGGTTTGTGCAAGTGTAAAAACCGGATTTTTCTTCAAGCGGCCGTTTCACGCCCAAGGCGTAACGGACGATTGGCGCTATGGTCGTGCGGATTGGGGCGGCTCGCGGCCAACCCGGGTCGCCACGGTTTATCGGTTCGCCTTGACCCGCCGGTTCGTGCCCGGATAGGATCTGTGGTCCATTGACAAACTCCTCGGCAACGGCAATGCCTATCCCGGTTTCCCGGTTTCGACGGCTAGATTTTGCGGCCTGTCCGGCCGGCGCCCAGGCAGGTCATCAATCGTTTGGAGTTGCGTATTTTAATCCATGAGCACTGACAACCCGCTTCGGATCGGATTCATCGGCGCGGGCGCGAACACGCGTCTGCGCCACCTTCCCGGATTCAAGGAGATTCCCGGGGTGGAACTGGCGATGGTCGCGAACCGGAGCAAGGAGTCGTCTGAAAAGGTTGCCTCCGAGTTTGGGATCCGTGCGGTGGCCGGCCATTGGAGCGACATCGTCGAATCATCCGACATCGATGCCGTCATGATCGGCACCTGGCCCTGCCTCCACGCGGAGGCGACAATCGCCGCGCTGAATGCCGGCAAACACGTGCTGACCGAGGCGCGGATGGCGATGAACGTTCAGGAAGCCGAAGCCATGCTTGCGGCTTCGAAACGACACCCCGAACTGGTCGCTCAGATTGTTCCGGCGCCGTTTTCCCTCAATTTTGACACTGCCATTCGCAAACGCCTGGACGCAGGCGAACTCGGCGAACTTCTGGAGGTGTGCGTGACTCAAACCGGCGGCCAGTACGTCGATTCATCGGCCCCGATGACCTGGCGGCAGGACCGGGAACTCAGCGGAGTAAACATTCTGACGCTCGGAATTTATCACGAAATGGTGCTCAGATGGGTGAAAGGCGATCCGGAGCGGATCCAGGCGGCCGGAGCGGTGTTTTCGCCGCAACGGCTCGATCCGGAGACCGGGCGCCGGAAACCGGTCGAGCTTCCCGAAAGCGTGTCGGTCCTGGGACGGTATCCCTCGGGAGCGCGTCTGGTTTACCATTTCAGCGGCGTGGAGACCGGGTTGCCCCGCAACGAGATCCGTTTGAATGGGTCGAAGGGCGCCCTTCGCTTCGACGTGGCTGCGGGAAGGCTCTTCCACTGCGTCGCGGGGGAAGCGGAAGCGGAGGTCGAAATTCCTCCCGGCGAACGCCGGGGCTGGCGCGTCGAAGCGGATTTCGTCGATTCGATCCGCGAAGGCAATCCGGTCGAACTCACGGACTTCGAAACCGGTGTCCGCTATATGAAGTTCACCGAGACGGTCTGGAGCGCCGTCAACGGGTGATTGTTGCCGGTTGTGTGAAAGCACCCACCGACCGATAAATCTTATTGACTTGGGAAGAAACCCGGCGATCTTGCAGGATTGCGTCCTTGTCGGTTCACGCGGCGGGACGATTTTGTTATTATGAACGCCGACCGCATCCGCAACATTGCCATCATCGCTCACGTCGACCACGGGAAGACCACCCTCGTGGACCAATTGCTCGGCCAGAGCGGAACTTTCCGCGAAAACCAGGAGGTGGCCGAGCGGATCATGGACAACATGGATCTCGAGCGGGAAAAGGGTATCACCATTCGCGCCAAGAACACCGCCATTCACTGGGGAGACCATCTCATCAACATCGTGGATACCCCCGGTCACGCCGACTTCGGGGTGGAGGTCGAGCGCGTAATGAAGATGGTGGACGGCGTGTTGCTTGTTGTGGACGCCTACGAGGGACCGCAGGCGCAGACGCGTTTCGTGCTTCGCAAGGCGCTTCAGGAAGGGTTGAAGCCGGTTGTTGTGATCAATAAGGTCGACCGGGAGAACTGCAATCCGGCGAAGGTTCACGACGAGGTGCTCGAACTCTTCCTCGAACTGAACGCCTCCGACGACCAGTTCAACGCGGCGTTTCTTTACGGCAGCGCGAAGGAGGGGTTTATGGCCCGTACGATGGATGATCCGCGGGTGGACATGACACCTCTCTTCGAAACGATCATCGAGCGGGTTCCCGCGCCGGTGGTTGAGGACGGAAGCGAGTTTCGGATGCTCGTCAGTAACATCGACTGGAGCGACTACGTCGGTCGTATCGCGGTCGGAAAGATTTCGTCGGGCACGATCAGCACCGGCGATCCGGTTTACGTCATTCACCGTGACGGCCGCCGGGAGCGGCGCAAGGTGACCAAGGTTTTTGAATACAGCGGCATTCGCACTCAGGACGCCGCCGCCGGTGTGGCGGGAAATATCGTGGGATTGGCGGGTTTCGAAGAGGTGGATATCGGAACGACCCTCAGCGGAACCGAGGAGGGCGAACCACTGGAATTCGTCGCGATCGACC
The DNA here is from genome assembly GCA_007130045.1 of Opitutales bacterium. Taxonomy (GTDB): domain Bacteria; phylum Verrucomicrobiota; class Verrucomicrobiia; order Opitutales; family T3Sed10-336; genus PXDC01. The sequence continues at coordinate 24,958 of SLTG01000134.1, read as the reverse complement.
CGCCGACCATTAAAATGCAGTTTATGGTCAACGACGGACCCCTCGCCGGACTCGAAGGGAAGTATGTCACCACGCGCCAGATACGCGACCGGCTGATGAAGGAAGTGAAAACCAACATCTCGATTCACGTGGATGAAGGCGATACCGCCGGGGCGTTCGAGGTCAGCGCCCGGGGAGCGATGCAGATCGCCATCCTGGTGGAACAGATGCGGCGGGAGGGATTCGAGGTTCTCGTTTCCCGTCCCATGGTGATCACACGCACCGAGAACGGAAGGTTGCTCGAACCGTTTGAAGACCTTTGGCTCGAAACGCCGGAGGAGGCGCTCGGCGGCGTGATGAAAGTGCTGGCCGCCCGACGCGGGAAGATTGACCACATGGAAAACCACGCCTCCGGCGTCACCCTCGAAGCAACGATCCCCACGAGGGGCTTGATCGGGTTCGAATCCGAGATCGTTAATCTTACCAGCGGGCGCGGGGTTATGTCGCACCTTTTCAAGGAGTACGCGCCGCACTGCGGGGAAATCGTGACGCGGCTGACCGGCACTCTCGTTTCCATGGAGAAGGGCGAGTCCCGCGCATACGCGTTGAGCGCCCTGGAGGACCGCGGACGCTTGTTCATCGGCGCCGGCGAGGAGATTTATCCGGGAATGATCGTCGGAGAAAGCCCGCGTCAGGAGGATCTGCCGGTCAATCCGACCAAGGGAAAACAACTTACGAATTTCCGTTCCCAGGGCGAAGGAAAGGGGATCCAGCTCTCGCCGAAGGTTCGGTTTTCACTTGAACGCGCCATTGAATACATCGCGTCCGACGAGTTCGTCGAAGTCACTCCCGCCAACATACGCCTGCGCAAACGCATCCTGAATGCCGACGAACGCCGCAAACACCAGAAACGCATTGAAGCCGCCGGGGCGTGATTGCGATTTTCGGTTTGTCAGTGATTCGGAAAAGGCGCCTCCCGAAGGCGTGACCCGATGGTCACGGCACCGGCCTGCATGGATCTTGTTTCCTGCTTGTAGGCCTTTCCGTGAGGACAGGGGGTCGACGTTGGAAGCTCAGGGTTGACCGCAGTTGGGTCTCGGTAAGCCGGGAACCGTGCTTCTCCAACGCGCCGCCGGAAAAATCCAAAATCCGCAATCCAGAATTTCCAATCTCACCTTCCCTCCAGTTCCGGGGCGAATCCGCGGCGCATCGTGTTTTCGGATACGGCGCGCGGTTCGACGAACTGGAGAAGGTAGTCCCGCCCGCCGGCCTTTGAACCGGCCCCGCTGAGTCCGAATCCGCCGAAGGGTTGGCGTCCGACCAGCGAACCGGTGATGTTGTGGTTGAGGTAGAGATTGCCCACGCGGAACTCGCGACGCGCTTTGTCAAGATGCGAGGGTTTCCGGCTGTACACGCCTCCGGTGAGTTTGTACGCGGTGGAATTGGCGATTTCAAGGGCCTCGTCGAACGATTCGGCCTTCATGACCGCGGGGACCGGTCCCAATACTTATTCGTGCGTGAGGCCTTGGCGTTCGGGCGCGTCGCGAATGCGCACGATTCCCGGGTCGGACCGGAACGCAAAATGCGGTGACCCGAGGAGGGACCCGAGGAGGCTGTCAGGGTCCCTTCGGTCGAGAAAACCGGTTCGCCCTCGCCGGCGCCCGGGCGTGCGCCGGAAGCGGGAGGATCATCCTTGTGTTTGGATCCGAAGAACAGGCTCATGGCTCGAAATCGGAAAACCGGTGGAAACGGTGCGATCGAAGCGAACGTTGATCGTCACTCGGAAACCTAAACGAATTGCGGCGATGACGCGAGAGCCTTCTGATTTTGGATTCAGTCTGTGGCGACCGAGTGTACCTCGGGAGCGCGACGCGGGTTGGGGGCCGCAGAATTCTTCCCTGCGGATTACTCCGGGCGGTTGGTCTTTGCGCGGTCTGACCGGCGGATTTCGCTGTTTTCCCAGCCTGCTGCGGCTTTTTCGAGCCCGTCGCGTAGACGGCGAAGCTTCTGGGGGGTTGATTTGTGGCCGGTGGCCTCGATGTGAAACGAGTCCTTGGCGACGCCCCGTTCGGTGGCGATCCGGGCGAGGGTGATGTTGTAGCCGTGGCGGAATATGACACCGAGGAGGTGGTAGAGCAGGCCGGTGAAGTCCCTGACCTCGACTTCGACGATGGCGCGCGGAAGAGAGAGCTCCTTGTACACGTGGATCGTCGGCTTGAAGCCGGCCGTAAAGCCGAGGGGCTCGGCGCGTTCCCTCCGCATTCGAGCCTCCGCGACGAGCGGGGTAAGGATGTCCCGCTCACTGGTGGTGAGGGAATCCTCGACGATGCGGTTGAAACGGGACTGCATTTCGTCGCTGTTCGAATCGGGTCCCCGAACGTAAAACGTCACCACCGCAATGTGATCGCTCCGGATCTGCGCACGGCCCCGGGAAATATCGAACCCCGCCACGGTCAGCGAGCCGGCCATTTTGCTAAAGAGACCAGCGCGGTCCCACGTGACGAGGTGGGCTTCGTCGAGGTCGGCGTCGGGGTCCTCCCGCCACTCGATGACCGGCTTCAGGGCTTCGTCCGACTCGCTCCGGGTGATCCGGGCAAGGAGACGGTGGATCATGTCGAGGTGCAGAAGAATGTCCGAAATCGAGTACTGCTGGAAATAGCGCGCCGGCATCAATTCACAGTGCGCGTCGATCTCGTCCCGCGATGCTTCCGGGACGGCCTGTGTGAGGATTTCTTTGTAGCTCATTGAGATTGCGATGGAGGATTCGGTTTCAAACTGGTCTCCTGAAAGCAATTCCCGGAACGCCTCCATTTTTCAGCCTCCCTGAGAACCTGCGGATCGGTGACCCCGGAGCGATCCGCTTGCCACTATTTTTGCAGCCGCGTACGGCGGGCGGCGAACGCGTGAAACCTATGAGAAACGGCTGACCCGTAGAAGTTCCCCACTGTGACTCCTTTTCTTCCACAAATTCATCATCCGCGGCATCGCAATGTCCGGACTGAAGCAGTGAGATGAAACCGGCTACCGTCCCCTGACACACTTCTCGTAGCGGTCGAGGAAGCGGTGATCGGGGTCGTAGCGCTCCTTCAATTCCCTGTAGGCCGGTCCATTGTAAAGCTCGTCAAAGGTTTTCCGGTCGAAATAGGATGTTGAATAGAGCGATTTATTGCCGGCAAGCGCGGAGACTTTGCTTTCGATCAGGCGGTCGTAGTATCCGGGCGAATGATCGGAACGGACGCCGCCCCAGAACCCAAAGTTGATGTAGAGCTCGTTCGGGTCGGTCGGGTAGAGGGAGAAGCGAGCCGAAGGATCCGGAGAGGCCGCCGGACAAATCCAGATCGGAAGCAAACCCACCTCGTCGAACATGAAACGGAGAAATTCGGGCGCCCGGGTAACGGGAATCTCGACGTCCTGGATGACGTACTCGGTATTTCTTTCTTTGCCCAGCAGACGCAGCAGGCCTGACCGCTGAACGATGGACTTTATCTTCCAGTAGGTCGTCGAACGCAGCATACCGAGATGATGGTAGAGCCGGCGAACGAACCGGTTTTCGGCGCCGAACGCCCGGGAGCACCAGAACCAGTCGGCGTCCCAACGCCAAAGGTAGCCGCGCGCGGTCAGCCAGTCCTTCCCGTTCTCTCGAATCGAACGGTGATAGATATTCATGCCGGAATAATCGCTGACGCGCGGAGCGTGATCCGCCCATTCGCCGGTTGTGAGGAAAAGCTCCTGCGGGGAAAAGACGGAGCCGTCGATGAACGCGACGGGAGCGCCGTCGGCTAGGTTCTCGCGGCAGAGGCGTTCGATGTCGCGAAAGAACGGATCGATCTCGGTATAACGGCGGTGTTGCAGGTGGACAAAAGGTTTCGTGGGGACGATTCGGATTCGAGCGCGCAGACAGTAGCCCAGGGAACCGTAGGAGCAGGGAAAGCCGAAAAAGAGCGCGCGATGCTCGTTGTCGGGGCGGCAGAGAATGCACTCGCCGGACCCTGTGAGTATCTCCATTTCGATCACGGTTTCGTGGACGAATCCGTAACGAAAAGACGAGGATTCGATCCCTCCGCCCGAAATCGCCCCTCCAACGGTGATCGACTTGAGTTCCGGAACCACTGCAGGCACGAAGCCGTGCGGGAGAAGGACATCCACAGCGGCCTCATAGGGGGTCATTCCCTCCACGTCCGCCCAGCCTTCATCGGTGTTGATCTCGATCACGTGATCGAAGTCCCGGACATCCAGATTTCGGTCCAATCCGGAGGCGCGGTTCCTGAAGAGGTTGGACGTCGATTTACGCAGCCGGACTTCCCGGCCGGCGGCGGCCGCCTGTTCGAAAGCCGCAAGAAGTCTTTCCTTGCGACTCCGGTATTCCATCGCCGCGGTCGGGGTCCGTTTTTGATCAGACTCCGAGGCTCCGACGGAGGACTCGTTCCCGGGAATACGTCTCATTCTTTTCTGTCGTGTTGAATTGAACCAGTGAGGCGCAGCCTCAGACCCGAAGGTGCGCATGCATCTTGCGTGCGAAAATCACGCTGGTCCGCGACGAGCTCAGCGCCTCGACTCAGCTGGCCGAAGTCCGAGACGAATCGTGAGCTGCTTTTCGCATCGGGAATTGTAAAACTTGACTCATCCACAACAACTTTTCGGGTTTTAAGGCTCCGGAGCCGGTGGACGCAAATAAACCCTACGCGAGGATGGACTTGTTCGGAACGTTCTCCACGGCATGCCAGCGCTCCAGAATCTTCCGGTGAATGGCGTCCGGGGAAAGGCCGTTTGCCTCGCGGAGAACTTCGATCCCGGAGCCGTGCTCCACGAACCGGTCCGGCCATCCTATCCGCTCAACCGGGGTCGTGCAGCCCGCATCGCTGAGTTCTTCGAGAACGGCGCTTCCGAATCCGCCCTTGAGGACGTGGTCCTCCATGGTCACGATAAGAGCTGCCCGGGCGGCATCCTCCAGCAAGAGGCCGGTGTCGAGCGGTTTTGCGAACCTCGCGTTCACGACTCCGACGGAAAGTTTCTCCTCGGAACTCAGCCGGTCGGAAGCGGCGAACGCGTCTTCGATCATCGGACCGAGCGCCCAGATAACGATGTCGTCGCCGTCCCGCAGCACCTCCGCTTTGCCGACGGCAATCCGGCGCGGTTTTTTCTTGATGTTGACCCCTCGGGCGGCGCCGCGCGGATACCTGATAAACATTGGCGACGGCGTCTTGATCGAGGTGTGGAGCATATCGACAAGTTCGTCCTCGTCGCGGGGTTGCATGACCACCGCATTGGGCACGCAGCGCAGATAGGCGATGTCGAACAGGCCGTGGTGGGTGGGGCCGTCGTTGGGGGAGAGCCCGGCCCGGTCCATAGCGAAGGTGACCGGGAGGTTCTGCAGGCAGATGTCGTGGATGATCGGATCGTACGAGCGCTGAAGGAACGTCGAGTAAATCGCGCAGACCGCATCGGCGCCCCGGGCGGCAAGACCTCCGGCGAAAAGGGCGGCGTGTTCCTCGGCGATACCGACGTCGAAGTACTGTTCGGGGCATTCGTCGCGCAGCAGGTTGAGGCCCGTTCCGCTGGGCATGGCGCCGGTGATGCCGACCAGCCTGGGATTCTCCCTGGCGAAGCGGACCATCGCCTCCCCGAAAACCGTCTGGTAGCTGGGGGGCACGCTCTTTTCCGCCGTTTTGCCCTTGCCGGTGGCGAGGTCGAAGGCGCTCGTGCCGTGGAATCGCTCGGGGTGGCCCAGGGCGGCGTCGTAGCCCTTTCCCTTCTTCGTGATCACGTGGACCACGATGGGCTGGTCGGACTTCCTTGCGAAATGGAGATTCTTTTCAAGCAGGTCGAGATCATGCCCGTCGAAGGGACCGAGGTACCGGAGGCCGTACTTCTCGAAAATGCAGGAGGGTACGAAGAAATTCTTGGCACTCTGCTTGGTCCGCGAACCCATGCGGCGGATGGATTCGCCGCCGGGGAGGTGCTTGAGGAACGATTCGAGGTCGTGGTGCACCCGGTTGTAAATGGGGTTGGTGATCAGCTCGTTCAGGTAGCTGGCCATCGCGCCGACATTCTTGTCGATCGACCATTCGTTGTCGTTCAGGATGACGATCAAACGGTTCGTGTTCGCGGCGACGTTGTTTAGCGCCTCCATCGTGATTCCGCACGAGAGCGCCGCGTCACCGATCACCGCGACGACGTGTTCCTTCGACCCGAGGCGGTCGCGCGCGACCGCGAGCCCGAGGGCGGCGGACAATGCGGTCCCCGCGTGGCCGGCGCCCCAGGCGTCGTGATCGCTTTCTTCGGGTGTCAGAAATCCGCTGTAACCGCCGCTCTTGCGGATGTTGGAAAATTTTTCGTCTCCGCGGCCGGTCAGGAGTTTATGAATGTAGCCCTGGTGAGAAACGTCGAAGACAAACTTGTCGCCGGGAGTCGAGAACGCCCGGTGAAGCGCGATCGTGAGTTCGACGACGCCGAGATTCGGCCCGACGTGGCCGCCGTTGGCCGATGTGACCCCGAGAATGCGGTCGCGGATCTCCTGGGCGAGCCTGGGAAGTTCTTTGGCGGGAATTTTTTTTACGTCATCGGGACCGGCGATACCGGAAAGGAGTCTTTCTGCGGACTTCGGAGGCGTGCTGGGCATGGATTGATGACGTGGGTTTGGTGAGAGTTCGGCTATTGGCCGGTTTGTGCGGATTCTTCCCGATCCGGATCAAAGTCGCTGAACTCCGGCTCCTCTCCCTGTTTCTCTTTCAGGAGTTCGATCTTCAGTTCGGCGTCCCGGAGTCGCTTTTCGCAAAGCTTGAGCAATTGGCTTCCTTCTTCGTACCGGGCGATCAAATCCGCCAGCGGCACATCTCCTTTTTCCATGTTTTCGACTATGGATTCGAGTTTTTCCAGCGCGGCTTCAAAACTCAAATCACGGTTGTTTTTTTTCTCCGCTTTGGACACACTGGAATCATGGCACCGAAACCGTTGTTTTCAAACTAATCCTTTCAAACATCAAGGATTTTTACCTGTCTTGAACAAAACCATGGCTTACGCGGATGAACCCAATGTTGTAAGGGGAAAGAGCGGCGCGAAAAAGTTCATCTTTCTCGGGCTCGGAGTGTTTGTTTTCCTTCTGGTGATATTCAGTGCCGCTTTCTGGCCCTGGTACCATGACTTTCGCCGCCACCACACGCCTACGGGCACGCACGGCGGTTCCGTTCACATGATTTCGATCGAAAACAATCGTTTTTCGATGGAACTGGCGCGTCCGGAACCGATTCACAGCCTGGTGGTCTTTCTGGATCCGGTTCAGGAGGACCTGGAATGGAATCCCGGGGAGTTCCGGATGTCTTTCCAGGTTGCGGGGATGCCGGAGCCTGAATTTCTGGACTGGAACGAAGAGGGAATGCTCCTCGCTGATCTTGAGCAATTGGCCGAATACGATCCTTTGAGTCCGACTGCGCCGCCGATTCCGCGTATCGCGGAGTTCTACGGCCCGTCCGACTCCTTCTTCCACCCGTCCGGAGATTCCCGGATGGATCTGACGATCTACCGCGGGGATGAGGTGGTCTGGCGGGGATCGCGATGGAGTTACGGCACCGCGGGCCACCACCACCACTAGCCCTCGACAGCCGCCTTTCCCGCAAAATCCCGCGAGTTTCGATTTGCGGCCGGAGACCTGCGGGGTCATTTATGGAAGGTCTATGATTAACGAGATCATTATCGTTTTCCTGATTCTCCTCGCTGCGAAAACCGGAGCCGAACTCTATCTGGATCGTCTTAACCGGGCAAACGTGCTCCGTTTTGCGGATGCTCCGCCCGAGAGCGTCAAGGAGGCGATGCCCGCCGATACGTACAAGCGCTCGGTCGAGTACACGCTTGCCAAGAGTCGGTTCAGCGTAGTCGAAACGCTCTGGGGCGCGGTGATCCTGGCCGCGGTTGTCCTCAGCGGGTTTCTGCCCTGGTTTTATGGATTCTTCGGCGGTGAGGAGGGGCGGTCGGTCTGGTCGGAGGGCCTGTTCTTCGTCAGTGTCCTCGTGCTTCTGAGCATCCCGAGCATGCCGCTGGAATGGTGGAGCCAGTTTCGCCTCGAAGAGCGATTCGGATTCAACAAGATGACGATGAAGCTCTGGATCAGCGACCGAGTCAAGGGGCTAGTGATCGGCCTCATTATTGGGTACCCGCTTGTCTGCCTGCTGTTGGCTCTGGTGAACTGGGGGGGGAGTTACTGGTGGGTCTGGGCGTTCGCGGTCTTCTTCTTGTTTCAACTCGTGATGATGGTGGTTTATCCCATGCTGATTATGCCCTTGTTCAACAAGTTCACGCCGTTGCCGGAAGGCGGCCTGAAGACGCGGCTGATGGAACTCGCGGAGCGGACGGGTTTCCGGGCGAAAACAATCCAGGTGATGGACGGCAGCAAGCGATCGTCGCACTCGAACGCGTTTTTTACCGGATTCGGCCGGTTTCGGCGTATCGTCCTCTTCGATACGCTGATGGAGCAGCTCGACGAACCGGAACTCGAAGCGGTGCTCGCACACGAGATCGGACACTATAAAAAGGGGCACATCCCGAAGATGCTAGCCCTTTCGGCGGCGATGGTGTTTCTCGCTTTCGGAATTATCGCATGGCTGGCGGAGCGCGCGTGGTTTTACGAGGCGTTCGGATTCGATCCGGAAACGGCCGGCCTGGCGCCCGCGTTTTTGCTTTTTGCGATCGTTAGCGGCCTGGTGACTTTCTGGCTTTCGCCACTCTTCAATCTGATGTCGAGAAAGCACGAATACGAAGCGGACGGATTCGCCCGCGATTCGGTCGGAGACGCATCGCCGTTGATCGGCGCGTTGCGAAAACTCTCGGAGAAGAACCTCAGCAACCTGACGCCCCATCCGCTTTACAGCGCGGTTTACTACTCCCACCCGACTCTGGTCGAGCGGGAGGCGGCGATGAAGGAAGCGTGAACCCGGGAAGTCGCCGGAGCGGGAGACGAAAGGCTGATATTGCATGAGACGATCGGCGATCATAGGGCTGTTGGCGCTTCTCGCCTTGCCGGTCTTCGGCGGCGGCGAAATCGTTCGTGTGGCGACCTACAACGTCGAGAATTACCTGGTTATGGACCGCTGGGTTGACGAGCAGGAGCGTTGGCGTCCGGATTACCCGAAGCCGGAATCGGAGAAAACTTCGTTGCGCCGCGTGATCCGGTCCGTTTCTCCGGATGTGCTGGCGCTCCAGGAGATGGGGGCGCCGCCGTTTTTGAGGGAACTGCGGCGCGACCTCAAGCGTGAAGGATTGGACTACCCGTACGGATACGTTCTCCAGGCGCAGGACGAGACCAGGCACGTGGCGGTCCTCTCGCGGCTTCCGTTCGCGGAGGTTGTCGCCCACACGGATCCGGACTTTCCTTATTTCGACGAGCGCGAAACGATCAAACGGGGCCTCCTCGAGATTCGTTTTGAGAGCGCCGGAAAGGAGTGGGCGTTGTTCACGCTTCACCTCAAGAGCAAGTGGACCGAGCGGGAAGATGATCCCAGGGCCGAGCGCAAACGAGTGGGAGAGGCGACCGCCGCCCGCAACCGGATACTCGATCGCGTGGATCCGGAAGCGGGCGACCTGTTTGTCATCGCGGGCGACTTCAACGATACCCGCGACACCCCGGCGCTGCGCCGGTTTCTCCAACGCGGTGCCGTCGAGATTTCCGTTCCGGTCGAGGCCGCGGATTCCCGGGGCCACATGTGGACCCAGCATTGGGGGCGGCAGAACCTTTACAGCCGGATCGATTTCATTCTCGCCTCTCCCGGGATGAAGGCGAGAGTTGTGCCGGGGGCGTACGGCGTGTATGATGGAGAAGGTTCGGAGACCGCGAGCGACCACCGGATGGTCTGGGCCGACTTTCGCATCGGGAACTCGGGGAATCGGGAAAGCGAATGAACGGCGAAATGTTGAAATGGGTACGGAAATGATGCCGGTACGGCCGGAAGAAAGAGGATTGGCGGGAGATTCCGGCTCCGGCGAATGCGCCGCGCCGCTCGGGCTCTATGTGCATGTGCCTTTCTGCGCCGTGACCTGCGACTTCTGCGCGTTCTACCAGAAGAGACCGGAAAAAGGGGACTTCCGGCGCTTTGTGGATGGGATTCGGAGGGAGTTGGACCTGGTTTCGCCGGATCGTCCGCCGAGCACCGTATTCTGGGGAGGCGGGACGCCGGGACTTCTGCCGCCGGAATTCATACGCGAACTCGGGGAGATCATCGGAGGACTGCGCGGCGGCGTTCCGGAGGAATGGACCGTCGAACTGACGCCCGAATCCGTTCGCGACGGGCGCCTGGAAGCGCTCCGGGAGATCGGCGTCAACCGCGTTTCGCTCGGCGTTCAAACCTTTGACACCCGGTTGCTCGAGATAATCGGCCGCCGGTCGTCGCGCGAGGCTGTGGTCAAGGCTTACTCCAAACTTCGCGAATTCGGCTTCGACAACGTCAATCTCGATCTGATGTTTGCGTTTCCCGGACAGACTTTGGAAGAGTGGGAGGGCGATCTTCGGGAGGCGGCGGAGCTGGGCTCGGAGCATTTATCCACTTACTGCCTGACTTTTGAGGAGGACACCGCTCTCTGGGTGAAGCTGTCGCGGGGTGAGGTGGCGTTGGATGAGGATAAAGAAATCGCGTTTTTCGGGAAGGCCGAGGAGGTTCTTGAGGGCGCCGGTCTCTTCAAATACGAGACCTCCAATTACTGCCGGTCCGGGCGCGAATGCCTTCACAATCTCCACACGTGGCGAATGTCGGAATGGATTGGCCTCGGGCCGGCGGCCGCGTCTCAGTACCGCGGCCGGCGCTGCGCCAATCCCGCCGGCCTCGAGGAATGGCTTGCCGGGCTCGACGACGGCCGCCGCGGTTCGGAGGATCGCGTGGAGTTGACCCGCGAACTCCTCGCGGCGGACAGCCTGATTTTTGGGCTTCGTCTGCGGCATGGGGTGGACCTTGCGGCGCTGGAGGAGCGATTTCCCGGGACGGTGTCACCGGCGCTGCGCGGGTATTTTTGTCGCCTGGAGGGGGAAGGTCTGGCCGGCGGCGCCGATGAGGACAGGCTTTGGCTGACGCGGCGCGGTCGTCTCGTTGCCGACAGGATCGGTTCGGATATCCTGGAATATTTCGATTGAAGCCCGCGGCGGGCGTCCTTATGCCGGGTTAAACAGGTCAAATAACGATTTTTTGAGATGAGCAAAGCGAACGATTATTCAAGCACGGTCCAGACGGCCCGAGAGTACTACAACAGCGAAGATGCGGATAACTTCTACTACACCATTTGGGGCGGGGAGGATCTTCACATCGGCATATACGAATCGGAGGACGAGCCGATACTGGAGGCGAGCCGCCGGACCATCGAACGCATCGCGTCCAAAATCCGGAATCCCGGCAAGGAGATGAAGGTGATCGATCTCGGGGCCGGTTACGGGGGTGTGGGGCGTTACCTCGCCCGAAATTACGGCTGCAGGGTCGTCTCGCTCAATCTCAGCGAGGTGGAGAACGAGCGGAACCGCAAGATGAACAAGGAGGCTGGGCTCGACGATCTCATTGAAGTGGTGGACGGCAGCTTTCAGAAACTCGATTACGGGGACAATTCGTTCAACGTTGTTTGGTCACAGGATTCGTTCCTGCACAGCGACGATCGGGGGCAGGTGATTACTGAAGTCGCGCGCGTCCTGAAGCCGGGCGGCGACTTTGTGTTCACCGATCCGATGCAGACCGACAAATGTCCCGACGGAGTGCTTCAGCCGATCCTGGACCGTATTCATCTGGATACCCTCGGCTCTCCCGGATTCTACCGTCAGACTGCCGGAAAACACGGTCTCAGGGAACTGGAGTTCGAAGATCTGACCGATCAGCTTCCCAGGCATTACTCCCGGGTCCTCAAGGAGACCGAACGGCGCGAGACGGATCTGCGGAAAGTGGTCAGTGCGGAGTATATCGAGCGAATGAAGTCCGGCCTCAAGCATTGGATCGAGGGGGGCCGCAAAGGATACCTCACCTGGGGGATTTTCCATTTCAGTAAGTAGCGCGCACGGCATTCCCGGCTTCCGCCGGATGCTTCGCGACCGTATGAGTGCGCAAATTAATAGACCGCGGGTTCCGGCGGATGCGGGTCAACGCCGGATCAGGCTGACGGTTCCTTATTCTTCGTGGATCAAGCGTATGGCGAGCATGGGTCCGTTCCTGTTGACGCATTGTATCTACCGGATCCGCGCGACCGGCACTCACTATCTGCCGGCGTCCGGAGGCGTCGTGCTGGTGGGAAATCACGTTTCCTTCGCGGACGTCGTGGTGCTTCAGGCGGCTTTGCCGCGGGCGATCCGTTACCTCGGGGCGGTATGGCTTTTCGAACGGTGGTGGCTTCGTTGGGTCATGAAGTGGTTCGAAGTGATTCCCGTCGCCCGGACGCGTCCCCGGGAAGCGATTCAGCGTGCGGCGAGGAGTTTGGAAGACGGGGAGGTTGTCTGCCTGTTTCCAGAAGGAGGGATCAGTCGCGATGGTGAACTGCAGGAGCTCAGGGCCGGCTTCTCGGCAATGGCCCGGCTAGCCGGGGCTCCGGTCGTGCCGTTCTACATCGACGGGCTTTCGCGATCGATTTTCTCGTTCCACGGGGGAAGGTTCTTCTGGAAACTCCCGAAGGGAATCCGTCCCGAAGTGCGGATCTCTCTGGGATCCCCGTTGGAGCCGGACGAAATGAACCCCGCGGCCGCCCGCCGGCGCGTGCTCGAACTGAAGCGTTCCCTCCAAGAAACGCGGACGGCGGAATCGGGGAAGGCGCAGGAGCGATTTAGCCTGAACTTCACATATCTATCGGCAGCTGAGGGCGGGCTGCAGGCGGGTTTGACGTGATTTTCGTTTTCCCGCCGCTGGCTGCGCGATTTTGATCGCGGCGAGCTTTTCAAGGACCGTTTTTGAAGAGGAGTCGGTTCGGTGTCTTGGGTCCAGCCAGGTGCGTTGGGCACTTGGGGGACAATGGTGTTTCGTGTTATCGTTGAGAGATCTTTGAGAAGGGTTTGGAAGCTGTGCACGGGCAGGCCTTCCGCGGTTTTTGAGCAAAAGCCTCAGTTCCTCGACAATGCCGGGGGGGGACATTTGGTGAGATTCACGAGAGTACGGTGCTTGACCTTGCCGTCCTTGCGGAACGTCTCTCGCAGCGGAACGCAGGGCGGGGAGTTACGATTGCGCACGGTTTCGATGAACATGGCGATATGAAATCGCATCTCATAACTCTACATTGTGACGATTACACCCTCCCTCGGGTTCGAGGAACGGGTGACCTCACGGTCGGCGAACGTTTCCCTGCTGGCATTTCGCAATTTTACGATCACCGAAACCCTGTCCGCCCAGTTTGCCTTCTTCGGCTCGACCTCGGCAAAATATCCGGTGCTTCCCGGCGCCGGACTGGTCTGGAACTTCAGTGAAACCGGGACGCTGTGGCTGACTCCACCGCAGCCGGAAATCGTCTTCGATCTGCACGACCGCTGGCAACTCGCCCTGGGCGTTTCCTTTCAAGGGGGAACGTTCCGCGTCTCGGAAAAGCCGGCGTCCCGGAAGACACTCGCCTGAACCTGATCGAATACCGGGCGGGGGCTCGCGTTGTGCACCGGTTTACCGACACCCTCACCGCCGGTTGGATGATCAAACGAAAGTTCGATCACGACCGGATCGGGTTGGTTCACCGCAGCAGGGGAGCTCCTTACGCGGGTATCAGCATCGAAGCGTCGTTTTGAGATTTTTTCTCTCACGGTCAAGAACGCAACCCTGTTTGCCCAGATAACCGAAGAACTCATCGCGTTATAACTCAAAGAACCAAGATCTTTTCCTGATGATCGTCGCCGACGGCTTTCAGGGCTCGCTCTCGATTGATTACGAGCATTTCCTTCGAGGCCGAACGAAGGTTCTTGGGCCAGCCAGGCAAAACCGAAATCGATTCGTTTTTTGGAGAACCCGAGGTCGGGCCTGCGATCGTGTGCTCGCATGACAAAAAGCAAGCCCAACGACTTTCGCACCGTTCCCACATTCAGGTTACGCTCCCGCGCAAAAACCACCTGGGAGAGGTCGCTCTCGCGGTTTTTTGAGCGCGATGTAACCTTTATATGTCGCCGAGCGTTCTTGTTCATGAGAATCACTCGCTATGAAAACAAACCGTCATCCGTTTCAAATGCTTGTTCTTGCCTCATGCACCCTCTGTGGTCTTGGGATGTTCTTGCCCGAATTGAAGGCCGACGCGCCGACGACGGTCCCTTCTTCCGCCAATTGGGTGGTTCATTTCGACCTGGCCGATTTTGGCCGGACGGCCCTGGGTGAGTTACTGGCGGATCTGCCCCGCAGTGAGCAGGAAGAGCGGGCGATCGCCATGGCTCGCGATCGGTTGGGATTCGATTTTTCCCGTGATTTACACTCACTGACTCTTTACGGCCCGGACAAGGAGCGGACCAACGCGGTCGTGTTGGCCCGCGGAAATTTTGAAGTGGAGCGGGTGAGAAATTTCCTCCAGGAGCGGAACTCGTATTCGGAGCGATGGCACGGCGAGCATCGAATACTCCAATGGGGCGACGATGGCCGTGTGCTGTTCGATGAGCCTGGTGCGCTCGCATTTCATCCTACCGGTATTGCCGTATTGGCGGTCTCGGTGGAACGGGTGAGCGAGGCGCTCGACCTTCTGGATGGCAAAGCCTCCGGGTGGGCGATTGAGCCACCCCCGGATGCCGGGGAACCGTACTTGCTGGCGTTTGCGGATCTGGTGGAGCTTGGAGAGCTTCGGCCCGAGGCGACGCTGTTGCGCCAGTCGGATTTCCTGGTGTTGACGATCGGGGAAACCGCCGAAAGCTTGCAGGTGCGCCTTTTGGTCGAGGCGCAGAATGTCGAAGTCGCCCGCCAGATCGAATCGGTAGTCCTGGGTCTTCAGGCGTATGCTTTGCTGCGTTCGGGCGGAGATTGGGCTGGACTGCCGGACTGGCTGCTCACCGCAACGATCATTCGGGATGAAAGCACCTTGCACTTCTCACTCGACGCGCCGGCAGGGCGGATTGCTAAATTTCTCGAAGAACAAGCGAAAAGGAACTAAGGTGCGCCTTGTGGGCTGGAAATGAGCAACGAGGGCCAAAGAGGGGGGCAGGAGCCGGGGGGCCGAAGCGATGAAGCGCTCGCAGGCGCCGCCCGGTGCGGCTCGCTTGAGGCTTTCTCGGAGTTGGTGCGGCGGCACCAGGAGCGGCTTTTTTCTTTCCTGCTGCAAAAGACCGGCAACCGCCAGGACGCCGAGGATCTTGCCCAGACAGCCTTTCTCACGGCCTACCGGAACCTGTCGCGTTACCGGTCTCGCGACCGCTTCACCGCCTGGCTTCTCACGATCGCTCACCGCCAGGCGATCAGCCATTTTCGCAGCGTTTTCCGGCGCAAGCGCCTTTACGAGGAGATTGAGGAGGACGACGATCGTCACGATCCCGCCTCGATCGCTGAGAGCCGGGAGGAGGCGCGTTCTCTTTGGCGAACGGCCCGGGCCATCCTGAGCGAGGAGCAGCACACCGCGTTGTGGCTGTTTTACGCCGAACAGATGCCGGTCTCGGAAATCGGACGGGTTCTCGGCAAGCGCCGCGGCAGTGTGAAGGTCATGCTGCACCGGGCCCGGAACGCCCTGGCTGAACGGCTCGGCGGCGAGAAATATGAATCGACCGCTCGAAAAGCGGAGCGGGCGCGCAGCCAGCGGGCGAAGGGCTCGGGCGGAAACAGGGCGCCGGAAGAGCCCCGGCGCCATGAATGTCAACCGGAGGTCTCCTGATGAAAAAGATAACGAGAATGTTGTTTGGTAACGAAAATAAGAATGACGTCCGGAGCCGGCGAAGGATCGCGAAACAATTGGCGGCGGAGGCCGAGCAACACAAGGAGCCGGCGCCCCGTGGATTTCACAATCAGGTCATGAGCGCCGTAAGGAGCGAGCCACCCCCCCTGGAAACCAGCAAGCACTCGGCCTGGCCGATCCGTTTGGCGATCGGATCGGTAGCCGCCGGGGTCGCCGTGTTTCTTCTGGTGAGCGCCGGAAGGTTCGGCTCCACCGATGAAACGGATACCGCGGAGACACCCGCTACGGACGTCCCGGCCGAGGCGGTGGCATTCGATTACCTCAACTCCCCTGAAACAGTGGAGGCGTTTATTCATATCGCGGCGATGGACGTGTTTGCTGCCGAATACGAGAGCCTGAGCCGCGATGCCATCGCCGCCCGTGATTTCATCCGGTCAACAACAGGAAAATGGTTCGAGTCGGGACAAACCAATTGAGCGGGTGCGGCGATGAATAAGATAGCGAACTTTTTTGAGCAATGGGGACCGGGCAGCAGATGGATCGTTGCCGTACTGGCGATCGGTGTTATCTGGGTGGTCGCCTTCGTGGGCGTTCTGGGCTTGCGCTCGCTTACCGTAACCGCCGAAGCGATCATGGAGCAGTTCGGGGAGACATTGTGGGCGGAATTGTCGCAGGAGGAGCGTACGGACCGCCTCGATCTTATTGCCGACAGGATCAACCGGCTCGATCTGGACGAGCGCACGCGCCTGCGCCAGTCCCGTGCGCTAGAAGACCTGTTTGAGGAACTTAATCAAGAGGAAAGGATCGCCTTTCTGGAGGCCACCTTGCCGCAGAGAATGAGCCAGATGATGGAGGCGCTCAACGAGATGCTCCCGGAAGAGCGACGCCGGATAGTCGATCGCGCCTTGCGCAGCCTGCGCCGCGCCAGCCCGGAGGAGATTTCCAGCGAACTGGAAGAAGTCCATTCGCGGATGATCGTCGAGGAGGGACTCAAGGCTTACTTCGAGGTCGCCACCGCGGAAACCAAACTGGAAGTGGCGCCACTGATCGAGCACTTGCAGCAACGCTTACAAAGGGTGAACTGATGCCAGGCCGTCGTGGAGCGGAGTTTTCACTGATAGAGCTGCTGGCCGTTCTCGCGGTCCTGGCCGACAAGGAAAATTTTCATCGCCCGTCTGCCGAGCCGGTTCAATTTCTGTATGCGGACGGCCATGCCGAGCGACCGATTCGCTTTTTCACCGACTGAGGTCTCCATATGGCCCAAATCGAAATCGAGCACCTGAGCAAACGCTTCGGACGACGAACGGCCGTGCGGGACCTCTGCCTGGAAGTGCCGGCCCGCAGCATTTATGGTTTGCTTGGACACAACGGGGCCGGCAAGAGCACAACAATCGGCCTGCTTCTCGGCCACCTTTCGCCGGACAAAGGGAAGGCGCGGATCGGCGGAATCCCGGTGCAACGACAACGTTTCGAGGCCATTCGCAAAGTTGGCGCGCTGTTCGAAACACCCGCCTTCTACCCGTACCTGAGCGGCTACCGAAACCTGGAGATCTTCGGCGCGTATTCCGGGAAAATCGATCCGCGCGAGCTCGAGGAGGTCGTGGCGCTCGTCGGCCTGGAGGCGCGGATCCGCGATCGGGTGGGTGGCTATTCTCACGGCATGCGGCAGCGGTTGGCCATCGCTCAGGCGCTGCTGCCGGCACCGTCGGTGCTGATTCTCGATGAGCCGACCGACGGACTCGATCCGGAGGGGATACGGGAAATGCGACTCCTGGTGCAGCGCCTCCACCGGGAGCGCCCGTTGACAATTCTTCTGTCATCTCACCTGCTCGGTGAAGTCGAGCAGCTTTGCGACCGGATCGGAATTCTCCACGAGGGGAAACTGCTCTTTTCCGGAGACTGGCGCCGGCAAGCGGCAAAGGAACGTCGCTTCCGTTTTGAAGTGGACGATCCGGAACGCTGCGCAACCGCCCTGGTTCGAGGCGGCCTGGCGGTTTGGGCAAACCCGTCCGGCAACGGAAACGGGAGTCGGGGCTTCCTCGACGCCGAGCTCGGGAAAGGCGCCGGCATGGCCGATTGCGTCGTGCTCCTGGTGGGCCACGGGCATCGCCTGCACGGTTGCACGCCGCTCGCACCGTCGTTGGAAGCATTTTACCTGACGGTGGTTCAACAGGCCAGAAAGGAGGCTGCCGGACGATGAGCACGATGACCTCCGGAATTCCCCTCCTTCCGCGACAATTCGGCTACGAGTTGCTGAAACTCTTTGCGCGCCCAAGGACCTATATCGGGTTCGGTCTTTTTCTGTTCTTTGAGTTCCTGCTGCTTTTTTTGTTGCAACTGCCGCGGGCGCGCGAGGCCTATCGCGAATTGCTGGCCAACAACGGGTATTTGTTCGCTGAATACTTTACCGGACCGACCATGGCGGTGGTGATCATTACCACGTCCGTCTTCTTTCTTGGCTCCCTTTTTCTCGCGCTTGTGGCCGGGGACATCGTGGCCAAGGAGGTCGAAGACGGGACGATGCGGATGATCCTGAACCGGCCCGTCTCCCGTGTCCGGGTGTTGTTTCTCAAATGGCTCGCCTGCCTGGTTTACACCTTCGTTCTTCTTGGGTTTATCGGCCTGACGAGTCTGCTGTGCGGCGTCGTCTCTCGCGGCTGGGGCAACCTCTTTGTGTACGCGCCGCTTCAGGGCGTGTTCGCGGTATTCTCGCCCGGCGAGGGACTGTTTCGCCTGGCTCTGGCTGTTGTCTGGCTCTCCCTGGTGATGAGCGCCGTCAGCTCGATCGGCTTTTTCCTCTCCTGCCTGTCGATGAAGCCCGCCGCCGCGACGGTTTTAACCCTGGCCTTCCTGTTTGCCGATTTCGTGATGAATAACCTTCCCTACTTCGCCGGGTACGCGCACTTCTTCCTGACCCATCACATCGGCAGTTGGGCGCTCACTTTCCAGGTTTACATTCCCTGGACGCGACTCCTGGAATCGCTCGTGTGGATTTGGGCGTTTAACCTGACCTGCTTCGCGGCCGGCGTGGCGATTTTCTGCAACCGCGATTTCAAGAGTTGATGAGCTGCCAATGAAAAGACATCGATTAGGTAATATTTCCGGCGCAATGGAATTCGCCGCTTTGAGGGGGCGGGGGTATCAGCGGCGGGTGACGGGCAGCCTCATCGGCGTGCTTGTGGCCGCAACGAGTCTTGGGCACGCAGTGGCCGGCGAGTTCGTGGTCAACTCGCCGGGTTGGAATTTCCTTCACGCCAACGCGATGGATCAGCCTCGGCTTTACGGCCTGCTGACCGACGGCTCGGAGGTGGTCGTTGATGCGGAGGGCCCGGTGTTGTTTCGCGCCTTCATCGATACCGGCTCATCGGGCACGGTGTTCAGCAATCTGCATGCGACCGACAACGATTGGGGCGTACGCAGCTTTGGATTTGGGGAGGAAGATTACGTCGGCGTCTATACCAATCTCGGGATCGGCGGCCATGAGACCGGGTCGGTGAGCCGTTCCTTTGGCCTCAGCCTTTACAACGATCCGTTTCCGGCCGAGGGCGAGGTTCTCGCCTCCGACTTCGTCGCTTACGGCGAACACCGGCTGTGGGTGCGGCAGCAGCCGGGCCAGGGAGAAGTGACCGTTCTCGACCTCGGCTTTGGCATTCAGTACCCGCTGGTCAGCCCGGTGAATATCGTGGGCATGCCGGTTATCGAGCAGCGGGTGATGGTGATGGAGTGGACTCCTCCGCCCGCCGAGCTCGCCGGGCTGCTTCCTCCCGAAGCAAGAGAGATGCAGACCAAGCTCCTGGAACCTGGAGACCCGGCGATTCCGCCGACCAACGTCACCCTCGACTTGGCCCGGCGCGATTTCGTGGGCGAGGCAGCTGAAGGGGAGGTTCTGCCGAGCGTGTCCCGAAACCCAGTCGTCCGGAACGTGCGCATCTCCCACGATCCGGCGGCGGGGAGCGTCACCGGCGACTGGCTCTTCGACACCGGCGCCGGCAGTTCGTTTATCAGTTTTGCCTGGGCGCAAACCACCGGCCTAATTCCCGGCGATTACGCGAACCTCTCTGCCTATATGGTCGATCACGAGGCCGCGGGCCTTCCGACCTCCATCATCGGCGGGGTCGGCCCCGGCACGGTCCGGGTGCCGATCCTGCCACTGGCGGAGATCCGCATACCCACCCGCGAAGGAATCGATCTGATCTGGAAGAATGCCAGGATTCAGGTCTTCGAGCATCCCGAACTGGCCGAGCTCGATCTGCAGGGGATTTTCGGCATGAACCTGATCGGCCCGGCTGCCACCGTTGACGCCGGCCTGCTGGAGGCATTTCAGGACCTGGAGGATCAGGCCCTGTTGCTCGTGCTCTTATTGGGATTGCTCTCTGATATAAGCCCGTCGCCTTTCGATGCGATTGTCTTTGAAACAACCGGTGAAGCAACAGCCGAACTGCGCTTTTACCTCGAAGGTTTTCCAGGCCACGAAACCTATGAAAGCTGGGCGCAAACTCACTTTACGCCAAGCGAACTGAACGATGCAACGATCAGCGGGCCCGCCGCCGACCCGGACGGCCTGGGCATCCCGAACCTGTTGCGTTATGCCTTTGGGATGGAGGGTGGTTTTCATGGGCGCGAAGGGCTGCCCCGGGGCGTGGTCTCTCGGGGCGACAGCGGGAAGGCTTTATTCCACCTCGAGTTTGTGCGTCGGCGATATGACACCAGTGTTCTTTGGACCATCGAGGGCTCGAGCGATCTGAAAACCTGGAATCCCGTGGAGGCGAATTTGCAAGTGAAAGAGATTTTCGAACGGACAGAGCGAGTGGCGGCGAAGCTGCCCTTGCCGTCAGAAGAGTCGAGGGGGTACTTCTATCGAGTGAGGATCGAGCTGTTGGAGTCGGGCTCTTAGCTCGAAAAACGATGAGGAGCCGGGAAATACCGCCATTGGATTCTTCTTCGAATCGTTATCGGCGAAGATCGGCGCATTTTGCCGCCTGCGGAATCCGGGATTGATCTCAGCAAAGCGCCCGCAGCAGGGCGTGGAGGAGCCGGAGGCGGGGGCTCGGGACTCCGAGCCTTTCGGCGTCGCGCAAAGGGTGTTCCCAAATCGACTGAATCTCGACCGGGCGCTTGTCGAGAAAATCGACCAGGCTGGACGGCCGGTACGGTCCCATGGGGCGGGTGATCTCGATCTGATTTTCCAGGAATTGATCTTCGATCGCAATTCCGAGGGCGGCTGCGGTCCGCTGGACTTCAATCATGAGGGCTTTGACTTCGCCGGTCAGGAACTCGTCTGAGAGGATACGCTGCGTGTCGATTCCGCCGGCCGCGATGGTGAGCCCGTTGAAAGGGACGTTCCAGACAAGCTTACGCCAGCGTGTTTCGAGGAGGTTGGCGGAGAGGTGACAATCGATTCCGGCGGCCCGGAACAGGTCGCAGACGGTGCGGGCCCTTTCGCCCGGCGGGCCGGAATGCTCTCCCAGGGTCAGCGATCCCGGAAAGAAATTCCGGACCACGCCGGCGCCAACCCGGTTAAGGCAGATGAAACACAGTCCTCCCATCACCCGCTCCTCGCCGAAGCGTTCGGCCAGGAGGGGTTCGTTGCCCAACCCGTTCTGCAGGGTGAGAATGGCGGTGGCGTCACCGAGCAGCGGTGGAAGCAGGGTAGGTATCGCCTCGTTGGCGGTGGTTTTCAGGCACACCAAGATCAGGTCCGCGGGACCGATACTGCCGGCAGAGCGGTGGGCGTTGACGTTGTCGAGATGAACCTCTTCGTCCGGGAGCAAGAGCCGTATGCCGTCCTTTTGCACGGCTTCGAAATCGGAACGGAGCAGGAAATGCACGTCCTTTCCACTCCTCGCCAGCATCCCGCCGTAATAAAGGCCGACGGCTCCGCTTCCCACAATCGCGATCTTCTCAAACGTCATGACGGCGCGTTTTATCCGAATCAGCGCGGTGAGTGTCCGTGTTTTAAGGCGAGTGAGTCAACGACATTCCGGGGAACAAAGGGGCTGACGTCGCCTCCGAACTGGCTGACCTGCTTGATCAGGCGCGAACTGGTGTAGCTGTAGGATTCGTGCGGCATTAGAAATATCGTTTCCATTTCCGGGTGCAGCCGGCGGTTCATCAGCGCCATCTGGAATTCGTACTCAAAGTCGGAAAGCGCGCGAAGTCCGCGGATGATCGCTGTCGCCCCCTGTTGTTTCGCGAAGTCGATCAGCAGGCACTCAAAAGTGGTGACCGTTACGCCCGGGCGCCCTTTTAGATTCTCTTCGATGAGGGCGAGGCGCTCGCCCGGGGAAAAGAGCGGGTTTTTCTCCTTGTTTTGGGCCACCGCGACGACAACGCCGTCGAAAATGCGCGCGCCCCGATCCATGACGTCGAGGTGCCCATAGGTGACCGGATCGAAGGTACCGGGATAGATGGCGATCTTCATTATTTTATGCGATCTTTCCGTTTTTCTTTGCTATGAATTGGTGCGGTCGATCAATTGGAGTGAAGATGAATTCAGGAGAATTGGCAACTCTCGCCCGTTGGATAATATGAATTTACCGAATCTGCTCACGTTGTCCCGGGTGCCGATCCTTTTTGTGATTGTCGCATTCCTTCCCGCCGAATGGCCGGGCGCGGCGACGCTCGCGCTCGTTTTCTTCATTGTCGCGGGCATCACGGACTGGCTCGATGGAGCGCTCGCAAGGAAATGGGGCCTGGTGTCGGATTTCGGGAAGCTCATGGACGCGCTGACCGACAAAATCCTGGTTGTGGGCCTGATGGTGGCGGTCGTTGTTTACGGCCTTGTTCCGACGATCGCCGTTTTCCTCGTTTTGCTCGTCCTTTCGCGCGAATTCCTGATCACCGGAATGCGCATGATGGCAGCGAGCCGCGGGATCGTGATCTCAGCGGAACGCGCCGGAAAGCAGAAGACTGTCACTCAGATCATTGCGATCGGGCTGCTCCTGGCCGTTCCCGCAGTGCGAAACGACCTGGGCGGGATTGCCGGTGACGGCGGCTTCCTCGACAACGCCGCACAGTTCATTTACTGGGTCGGGCTGTTCTTCCTCGTTCTGGCGACCCTGACCACGGTTACTTCGGGATTGCGTTACTTTAGGAAGTACTGGCCGCGGATCTCGGAGAAACAGGAAGCAGCGAACTCATGAATCGGCAGCCCCTTTGGATTCGCGCTCTTCCAACATCCTGGATCATAAACCTGTCCACGCTCTGGGGACTGGGCTATGTGGGGAAAGCTCCGGGAACACTGGGATCCGCGGCCGGGCTGATCTGGTTCACGGTCGTTTTCTACTATATGCCGTTTGCCTTTTACCTGATCTTCGTGGCGCTGACAATCTATCTGGCGGTGTTGATCTGCGGGGAAGGGGAGGCGAGGATGGCTAAGGTGGATCCTCCGGAGATGGTGCTCGACGAGTTGGTGGCGATCCCCCTGTGTTTTATCGGCCTGCAGCCGATCCTGTACGGGCCCAATGCCTGGATGGTCATTCTTCTCGGATTCCTTTTGTTCCGTCTGTTCGACATTCTGAAACCGTTCGGCATTTCCCGGCTGCAGAAGATTCCCGGCGGACAGGGAGTGGTCGCCGACGATGTCGCGGCGGCCCTGGTGACCTGCGGATGTCTCCATCTAATCATCGCCCTGACCCCGATCGGGCAACTCTGAGAAGATCGGGAGTCACTCCCACCAACGGAGATCAGCGAAGATTAATTCATCCGGGGAATCAAGAAGGGTTCAAAGGTGGGGTGGCTGACCGGATTTGAACCGGCGACCCTCGGTACCACAAACCGATGCTCTAACCAACTGAGCTACAACCACCACAAAGGAGAAATTAAAATATTCCGTCTTCTGGCGGCGCCTGTCAACGATTATTCATCCGCTTCAACGTACGGATCTGAGCGGGGCACCCGGCAACGGGTGTCCCTTCCGCGACTATTCTTTAGGTATTGAGATGCGAAACGTCTTGAACGGACACCAAAAAAAGAGGCCTGACACCTTCCGGTTCCTCCTGACACCTTCCGGTTCCTCCGACACCTTCCGGTTCCTCCCCGCGGTTCGGCTCCGGGGCGGGCGAAGGTTCGGCGCTGTACGCCGATTCTCCGGCATCCGAGAAGAACTTTGCGGTGCTTTACGAGGAGGTCGAAGGTGTGGGGCGTCCGTTGGCAGCCACCGTGGTCGAGGCAACGAGCGCGGAAGTGGACCTTATGCGGATGGCGATTTCATTGAGATGGCAGACCGGAGCCTGTTGGTGACGGGCTGACCGAAGTGGTTACGCGGCGGCGCACCATCGATGCCGGGGCCAAGTGATTGTGCTTTTTCGTCAGTCCGTGACGGGTGATGATGATCCCGACTCCGTTGACGTGGCTGTCCCGCCGGTCATTTCGGCTAACAGGTTGAAGAAGCTTCGCTTGCGGTCGGAACTGATCCGCCAGTTCGCCGGAACGCTTTGGAAGCCTTCGTTGAACTCTTCGTTCCTCTGTCGAAAATCAAAATAACCCCAGGACGCATAGTTTCTGACGCAGGCAACAAAGTTATTGGTAATCCCTTCCGTGCCCCAGTTCGCACCGTAGTCGCCCTGGCCGCGCCAGGGCCGGTCGTCCTCGTTGTTTACGATCGGCCTCGGGTTGTCTCCAGCCATTTCACGGACGGTCTCCACCATCTCGACCATGCGATTGGGATCCTGAACCCCGTTGCCGTGCAACAAAATGAAGTCGGACACATCCACTAGTGCCTGGCTGGGGATTCGCCCGCCACCCAGACTGCAGCTTACGGGCAAATTCAAGTTACGTTCAGCCGCCCGTTCCTTGGCAACCACCACTAACTCATGCGGACGGTTTCGGATAATGTCGTGACCGTATCGAATATCGTGTTCATTGGCGATTTCCACGATAATATTTGTGTAACCGCGGTCGGCAATCCAATCGACGGTGTTAATCACCGCTTGTTTTACAGCGGCCTCATCCGCGAGTCGTTGATCCTGACCAAAGTAGAATATACCCAGCATGATCACCATGCCCAGTTCGTCGGCACGGTCTATGATCTTTTCCAGCCTGTCCATGTAATCCGGACGCAACGATCCATCGCTTTTGATCGCCGAATTGTGCCATGGTTGCTCACGCGAGTATCCCTCCGGACTGCCACCCTGCAGATTCACCACCGCGCAAAGGAGCCCGTGTTTTCGCCATTCCGGCATGGCTTCGACAAATTCGC
>SLTG01000044.1 GCA_007130045.1 Opitutales bacterium | reverse complement strand
GTTCGGGAATTGAAAAAGGCGATACGCCGCCTCTGCCGCACACGCCTCGAAGCATTCAAGATCCCCGTCAAGGTATATCGGATGGAGCGGTTGAAGACAGGCGAGAATTTCAAGAAAGTTCGAATGGAGCCAATGTGAGAATGGCACGGTTACGGCGCCGGCTTGAAGGAGATTAGGCTTCTCCCGGCAGGCACGGGACTTCGCATAATGCTCAGCAGAGGCCTGAGACCACACGATGGAAGCGTGATCCAGTGCTTAATCGAGGTTCCGCCGTCTATGCAACGCCAGGGTTGACTCAGTATGAAAACCGGACTAAGTTTGCCTGTATGCTTAAGATCAACATTCATGAGGCGAAGACGCAGCTTTCCAAGTATGCGAAGCGGGTGAAGGCCGGGGAGACAATCTGGCTTTGTGAGCGAAATAAACCCTTTGCTGAAATTCGTCCGTTGGCGCCCGATGTGATTGAAGCGGAAGCAAGCGAGAGCCGGCGTCCGTTGGAAATCGATCGCGGCCGGTTTTCCCTTCCGGCGGATTGGGATTCTCCGGAAACAAATGAGGCGATTCGAAAGATGTTCGAGAAGGACAAATGAAGGCGCTTCTGGATACGCAGGCGGCACTTTACTTCTGGGTGGAGCCCGAACGCTTGTCGGATTCCGCGCGAAAGGTTATCGAGGACAGGAACAATCGACTGTACTTCAGTCAGGCGTCAACCTGGGAAGTCGTCATAAAGTATTCGCTGGGCAAACTTCCCTTGCCGGAACAGCCTGGAGCGTATCTGCCCACGCGTATTCGGAGGACAGACTTTGAATACGAGCCAATATCCGACCGGGCGCTATTCGGTATGCTCGACCTCCCCGACGTTCACCGAGACCCCTTCGATCGCCTATTGATTTCCACTGCCAGGATCCTGAGAGTACCGGTAATTACGGGGGATCCGGTGTTTCGGGATTACCCGGTGAAGGTTATATGGTGAACCGGGCGAATCGATTGATTGCGAACGGGCCGGGGTCGATCATCCTGGCGATGATCGGAATTGAACGCAGCGAATTTCGCCAGGGGATTCTACCCAAGGACGGAGTCATCGGGAGCCGATCAGGCGAGGTCGGTTACCTGGCAGTTAACTCCAAAGTGACATCTGAGGCGGCCTCTTCTGTTTGGAGGCAAAGATCCGCCAAGTCACGTATGATCTGTTGCACTCCGGGGTCATCCCATATCTGTTCGATCGGCATGTTGCTGGAAAGACGCACAAAGAATTGTTCACGTCGCTGATTCAAACCGAATCGAAATATATCTTTCAGCGCTGCAGTGCGATCCATTACCTCTTGCCTGCGATAAATGACGACATCGTCACCCGCTATGTGCCAAAAGAGCACATGCTGAACCGTATTATTATTCCCATGTTCGAAAATCCTCCATTCAGCTGGTTTCAGGGCGGTGCCGCTGGTGGGAAGCGTTTTTGAAACGGCATATTCTTCGTCCAGGCATATCCATCCGTTGCTAACCCAACAGCGGTCGGGTGTGTGGTTTTGGACCAGGCGGATGGGTTCTTTGCCGGGAGACCAGTAGGCGACGTAAAGGATGACCTGTGTGTTTCCCTGCTGATAAATCCGGGAGATTGCGTCATCAAAACGCAATCTCGACTCCACAACATTTCGCAGTTCTTCGGTTTCGGCCAACGGCAAATCTTCTACCGACCAGCCTGGAAGATCGCGCGAAATCAGATTGTCGAGTGAGTCGGGTTTTGTGATTTCGCTGGTGACGAACAGCGGGTAGGCTTGGATGGCCACGGCCACGAGAAAGATGGCGCCGACGACGATTAGGATCGGATTCTTCATGAAGTTTTCGGTAATTCGGTTCGCTGTTTTGCGTAGCGGTTAGAGTCTTTGGAAAATATCCGTGTCAATGTAGCGGTGATTAACGGATTGGCAAGGGGAAGATGGCGAACGTTGCGCGCCCGGGGGAGAATCGGGGTTCGTGGATTCTCGTCAGAGCTCGCCCATGGCGACGAGAGATTCGGGGTCGAGGATGGTGATTGTGCGGCCTTCGACGCGAAGGGTGCCGCGGTGCTTGAGGAGGCGGAGGAGGCGGGAAAGCGATTCACCTGTGCAGCCGAGGTGGCTTGCCAGTACCTGCCAGGTAACCGGGATCTCCAGCGATTGGCCTTTGTCGGGGGGGACTTTTCCGCCGAGGCGGATCAGGTAGAGTGCGAATCGCGCTTCGACGTTCTTCAGGGTGAGGTCGTCGATCAGGGTGACGAGGTGGTGGAGCTGGTTGGACATGGACGCGAGGATGCTCAGGGCGAGCTGTGGATTGCGCATCATGTGGTTGCGGAACGCGTCCACCGGAACGAGCACCACTTCAGCCGGCTTCTCGGCCTGGACCGTGGCGGGATAACTGCGTTTGTCCCCCATGGGTGCTTCCGCAAAGGATTCCCCGGCGCCCGCCAGGCGCAGGACCTGTTCCTTGCCCTCGGGACTTGACCGGAAGATCTTCAAAACCCCGCTTCTCACGATATAAAACCCGTGGTATGGATCGTTTTCGCGGAATAGAATTCCGCCTTTCTCCAGTCGCTTCAACTGGCAGAATGCGGCCAATGCGTCGAGTTCGACTTCAGGGATTCCCGAGAAGATCGGCGACATCTGCAGAACGATTCGGATCTGGGCGATTTTCGGTGAAACAGTGCTCACGGGTGATGAACGCAAGCTTGTCCGGGCCTGGGCTTGCGTGTCAATTCCCGGTGACCGGGAAATGAAGATCGGAAGACGCGGATAGCAGGTTCGTCCGCGGCCCGGCAGGGTTTTCGATTTCGTCGATTTTGGTGTCGAAGACCGGTCATCAGGCGATTGCGTGCTGCAGTGCGGACTGCAGCGCCCGCTGCGGCCGACGATTTTCCGGGAGTTCTGATGGCGGCGAGTAAACTTTTGACCCCGTGCACGATGTGCGCGGGGTTTTTTTCGTGAATTGATCTGGATCAAAGCAGGATTGGCGGAATGTGATAATCTCTCCTTAAAACCGATGAAGACGGATTTATGATGAGTGTGGAATACGAACCGATCCAGTGGCCGAATGAAAACGAAGGACACGTCGTCCTTCTGGATGTGTGTTCCCACCTGGAAGCGGGCCGCGAGCCTTTCCCCGCGATCATGGCTGCGGTCGAGACGTTGGAGCCCGGGCAGGTTCTGTTCTTGCGGGCGCCGTTTGAACCGCTTCCCCTTTATTCGGTCATGGCCGGAAAGGGGTTTGTCCGCCAAAGCAGGAAGGCGACCGATGAGAAAGGCGGAGACTGCTGGGAGGTGCTTTTTTGTCGGAACTACGCGACGATGGATTCATCCAAGGCCGATTCAGAACCAACCGGGGATGATGAACCTTTGGAGGAAGGGCTTGTTGAGATCGAACTCCGCGGAGTGGAACCCCCGGAACAGACCGAGCGGGTCTTGAGGACCTTGGATGGAATGCGCTACGACGACGTGCTTCTTGTTCATGATGACGGCGAGCCGGAGCGTTTCTATCGCGTTTTGACCGAGCGAGGGTTTTCTCACCGCGCCGAGCGGAATAGCGAGAACGATTGGCTGATCCGGATCTGGCGCAATCGGTGATCGTTCGAACGGGAGCGGGGCCGAAAATGGCGCGATGGCCAACGGTCACGCCCTGACGGCGCCTTCGGCGACCGGTCCTTCGCAGTTCGGGCGTGCAAGAACGCCTTCGTAGGGCTCATCGGCGAAAAAGGCGCCGGGGTCGGCGAGGAGGTGCCGGTCGCAGACGGCAAAGAGTTCGGTTTCCGTGCGGGTGCGGCGCATCTCGAAGAGAAACCGGCCTTCGGGATCGACTCCCTGTCCGAGGAAGTTGAGGTACTTCTTCATCTTGCCGACGTGCGCGACTTCAGGGCATTCGCCGGTACGGGTGGTGCGATAAAGACGATCGATGTAATCGCGCGCGTCGCCGAGAGTCGGTCGGAAAACGGGAATGCCGGCAAACGCTTCGCGGATTTGGCGGAAGATCCAGGGGTTGCGGATCGCGTGGCGTCCCACCATGAGCCCGCGGCATCCGGTGTCGGCGGCGACCCGAACGGCGCGGCCGGCCGAGAGAATGTTGCCGTTGGCCAGGACGGGGCAGCGGACGGATTCGACCGCCTGCTTGACGAACGAGTAATGGGCTTCGCCGCGGTAACCCTGGCGGACGGTGCGCGCGTGCAGGCTCAGGAGATCGACCTCGTGTTTGTCGATAAGGCCGAGGATGGAGGCGAAATTTTCGGTTGAATCGAAACCGATGCGCATCTTGACGGTGAAGAGGCCGGGCACGCTTTCTCTCAGGGCGCCAAGGACGTTATCGATCTTGGCGACGTCCCTTAGCAGACCGCCCCCGCAGTTTTTTTTGTAAATCTTCGGGGCGGGGCATCCCATGTTGAGGTCGATTCCGGCGATGGGGTAGTCTCCCAGCGCCCGGGCGGTGCGAAGGAGATCGGGGATCGATTCGCCGATCATTTGCGCGAAGACGGGTCGTCCGGTATCGTTTTCGGTGATTGACCGCAGGATATGCGGATCCAGGCGGGAATGGGCGTGGACGCGGAAGTACTCGGTGAAGTAATAGTCCGGATCCCCGTAGTGATGAATCACCTGCATGAACGGCAGATTCGTCACGTCCTGCATGGGTGCAAGCGCCGTCAGCGAACCGTACGGGCCGATGGGTGGCGGAACTTCCCGGTTCATGGCCGTGGAGGAAAAATCAAGGACGCCGGGGCCTCACAACCGGCGTTTTGCCGAATCGATCGTACCCGGCGCATCAGTCGTCCTTTTCCTCGTTTTGCTGTTTGAGGATGCGCTCGAGAATTTCGGTCATGTCCTCCATGTTGTCGAATACTTCCTGGGCGACATAGATCGATTTCTCCTGTTGAAGGGCCAGAACGATGGAATCGCTGGGGCGGGCGTCGATTTCGACGATCTTGGATCCGATCTCGTTGTTCATCTCGAGGATGATGCGGGCGTAGAATGTGCCGTCGCGGACGTCGTTGATTATCACTCGTTTCAGCTCGACTCCGAGGCCGAGAAAAATATTGCCGATCAGATCGTGGGTCAGGGGGCGTTCCTTCTTGACGTGGTTGATCGTCATCGAAATCGCCGTTCCGATTCCCGAGTCCACGTAGATAACGAATGTTTTTTCCCCGTTCCCGAGAAACACGGCACACCCGTTGGAGGTCGGCATGACCCCCTTGATGTTCACCTCGACGACCTCGTTCTTCATGCCTGTACATTACAGCGAGGTAACGGGGGTTCGCAAGTGTGATCGAAGCCCGCGTAAAACCCTTGATCATTTTATGTTCCGAACAAGGATCCAAGGGATGGAACCGATCTGCGGCATCTGGGTTTCGCCCGAAGGGAAGGTTTTCCTGTCTCGAAAGGGCGGGGAGGGCGGACGTCTGGAATCTTCCGTCCCGTTTGCTCCGTTTGCGTGGGCAACAGAGGATTCGGATGTCGAAAGCGCGGGAGGGGTGACCGTCGAGGCGTTGTCGGGCCCGGGGGTGTACCGGAGGCTGTTGGGCTTTCAGAACATCGACAAGTACCGGGAAGTGATTGGCGCGGCGGAGAACCGCGGGACGGTGGATTGGGTGCGCTCACCGGTAAGTCAATACCTCCTGCGCAGCAGGGAACGCATGTTCGCTGGAATGGGGTTTGGCGATTTGAGGCGGTGCCAGCTCGATATCGAAACGGGCTGTGAGGTCGAGAACGGATTCAGCGACGCCCGCCGTCCGGGCGACCGGGTGCTTGCGATCGGTCTGCGAATAAACGGCGACACGCATTTCATCGAGCTGGAGGATGATTCCGATGATGCTGAGAAACGGCTGCTTGAGGCGTTCGCGGCATTTATTCGCGAACAGGATCCCGATACGCTCGAGGGGCACAATATTTTTAAATTCGACCTGGAATACCTGCGGTTGCGGGCCCGCAGATTGAAGGTCCCGTGCGCGTGGGGACGGTTTGGGCGGGATGCGGCGTTTCGAGTGAGCCGGTTGAAAGCCGCCGAGCGATGGATCGACTTTCCCCGGTGCGACATCCCGGGACGTACCGTTATCGATACTTACCTGATGATTCTGCTTTATGACATAACGAACCGGGATCTGCCGGGTTACGGGTTGAAGGAAGTGGCGATCCGGTTGGGGGTGACACCCCCGGACGGCGGCGAGCGTACCTATATTGAGGGAAGCCGGATCGGAGAGATTTTTCACGGCGACCGGGAACGGTTTCGCAAGTACCTTGCCGACGATCTTCGGGAGACCGGTGGCGTTGCCGATCTTCTGTTGCCGACATATTTCGCTCAAGCAGGGAATTTCCCGATGACGCTGCAAGAGATCACGTTGCGCGGAACGAGCTGGAAGATCGACCTGCTCTTCATGGAGGAATATTTTCATGCGCGGGAAGCCATGCCCGAGGGAGCGGAGGTCAAGACGTACGAAGGCGGCTTCACGAAGAGCTATAAAGCCGGCGTATTCCACCACATTCTACACTTCGATGTTACCTCGCTTTATCCGAGCCTGTTGCTGACGATGAATCGGAATCCGAAACGTGATTCGCTCGGAGTATTCATCCCCCTGCTGCGGAAATTGCGGGAGTACCGTTTGAAGTACAAGACTCTTGCGCGTGACGAGAAGACGGAAGAACTTCGTATGGAATACGAGGCACGGCAGGCGGCATACAAAATCATCATCAATTCCTTTTACGGGTACCTCGGTTTTCCGAACGCGCGTTTTGCAGACGGAGAGCTTGCGGCGGAAGTGACCGCGCGGGGACGGGAATTGCTGCGGGATTTGATCAGGAGATTCGGCGAACTCGACTGTACGATCCTGGAAGCCGACACAGACGGGATTTACCTTGCCTCAAAGGATTATTTCGACCGGCCGGAAAAACTGTTGGAGCAGGTCAGGCCGATCCTTCCCGAGGGAATCGAATTGGAGTTCGATGGGTCCTACAAATCGATGTTCAGCTACAAAGCCAAAAACTACGCCCTTTACGACGGGACGAAAATAACGGTTCGCGGTTCGGCGCTCCGATCGCGCGGAATCGAGCCGTATCTCAAAGAGCTTACGGATTTGCTGATCCGGCACCTCCTTGGAGCGACCGATGAGACTCCATCGAGGAAGGTGGAAGAATACAGGCGCAGGATTAAGGCCGGAGAAGTTGCGATCGACGAAATTGCTCGTTCTGAAATCCTGAGCCAGAGTCCCGAGGCATACGTCAAGGGGCTGGAAGCAGGGAAAAAAAAGCCTCGCCGGGCCTCGATGGAGGCCGCGCTGCAACTGGAGCCGCTTCCGAAATCGGGGGATCGCGTTGCCTATTACATCGTGCCGGGGGAGAAGAAACGCCTGCCCGACTGGCAGCGGGCGCGACCGGTTGAGTGCTACGATCCGGATTCGGCCCCTTATGATCCCGAGTACTACACCCGTAAACTCGACGACTGGCTCAAACGTTATGGCGAGTTTCTCGATAGTGAGCCGCCGAGTGACGAGGCACGCCAGGGAGAATTGTGGTAGGAGTCTGTCGGCGAAGCCGGACAGACTCCTCGTGGTTGAACAGGTGAAGGGATCCGTCTGCAATATCAGCGAGAAGAAAACAAAGATGCTGTCATCGTTGTTTATACTCGGGAAACAACGGATTGTTTTCCTTCTCCTTCCGAACCGTAGTGATCGGGCCGTGCCCCGGACAGAGGATGGTTTCGTCTGGGAGCGAAAGGATGTGCCGTCGATTTAGCTCCAAAGCATGCTCCCAGGCGCTCGGCGCCCCGCCTGCCGATCCGGCGAACAGGGCGTCGCCGACAATCGCTATGGGACTGGCGCCGCCTTCCACGACGTACGTGGTGCCGCCAGGAGAATGACCGTTGGTCTCCCGCGCAACCACTCTTAGTCGCCCGAAATCGAATCGATCGCCATTGGCAACGGGATTCGCTTCGGGATATAATTCGTTTGCGGGAGCGTAAAGAGGAGCACCGGTGTGCGATTTCAGCGCGTCGATGCCGGCGACATGATCCTGGTGGGTGTGCGTCAGAAACAGCGCCGCAGCCGAGAGTTCGTTTTCCCGCAACCCCCCCGCGATTTCTTCAGGCTGCCCGCCACAGTCGAAAACGAGTGCGGCAGTCTCGTCCCGCGCACGCACCACAAAGGCGTTGACCCGCATCTCCGCGTACCCGGGGACAGGGAAGGCAAAGCTGAATACTATCAACCCATCCGGCGCGTCGACATCCGGATGGTAGCCGTTTCGAGCGATCGCCAGAAGCGTGTCCGAATCGAGATTCAGCGCCGGGGCCACCGCCTGAATAGCATCCGAATCCAGTGTTCCATTGAGCAGCGCCTCGATTCTCGGGCCGGGTATCCCCGTCTCACCTGCAAGAGAGCCGACATCCTTCCCCAATCCGCGTGTTGCTTTGCCGACGATATCATCCCAATTGTCTTCGAGTGCCACTCTCATAGACGAAAGTATATCGGGATTCCAATCCAGACGGCAATGGCGAAAAAGGTGAGCTCGACCGGCCGCGGGGCTCCGCAAAATCGCCGCCGCATATTGCCCGCGCGACTTCACGGAAAGGAGCCGGTCCCGACAGGTGGCGGACAATCTCAATGTGCAGGCTTTCGATCGCGAATATCGGCCGCCGGTTACGTTCGCGGCGGTTCCCATGAGAAGCGGTTGGGATTGGAGGTATCGACGACCCGGTAAAGGTCGGTGCGGCGATCATTCCAGTTACGTGTGGTGCCTTTCAGGCGGTGCCTGTTGAGAATCTCGAGATCGAGGTCGTGGATGAGCACCGTTTCGGCATCGGGCGTGCACTCGCCCGCGATGCCGTCCCGGGCAAAGACATAATCGGTTGGGGTCAGGATGGCGGACTGAGCGTATTGCACGTCCATATTCTTGACATGCGGAAGATTGCCGACCGTTCCGGCTGTGGCCACGTACACATGGTTTTCGACGCAACGTGCCTGGGCACAGTAGCGAACGCGCAGGTAGTCATGGCGTTCGTCCGTACAGAACGGAACGAAGATCATCCGAGCTCCCTTTTCGACGGCGATCCGGCTGAGTTCGGGGAATTCCACGTCGTATCCGGGCTGAATCGAGATCTTTCCCCGGTCCGTATCGAAAACCTGGATATCACTGCCCGGGGTAACGCCCCACCATTCCCGTTCGTTTGGCGTGACGTGAATTTTGTACTGTTTTTCGATCTCGCCGTTCCGTTTGAACAGGAAGGCGACGTTATAGAGGTAGTCCTCTTCCTGGACGAAGGTTGATCCGGCGATAATGTTGATGTCGTAACGAATGGAGAGTCCGGAAAAGAGTTCAAGGTATTGAGGGGTGAACCCGGCGAGTTTGCGGGCGGCCTCTTCCGGTCGTTTCGCAACGATAAACGAAAGCAACTGCGAGGTGACCAATTCGGGAAAAAGGGCGAAGTCGCACTTGCGGTCCGACGCGACATCGACGAAGTACTCGCATTGCTGGGCGAAATCCGAAAAGCCGGGAATCTGCCGCATCTGGTATTGGACGCAACAGATGCGAAGGGGTTTGCTTGGGAGGTAACGTTTGGATGCGTCGGGCGAGTAGTCGAGGTTCGACCATTCGAGAAAAACGGCGAATCCGGAGGACTCCCTGTCTTCGCCGATGTAATTCCTGATGATGCGCTTCAGTACAAAACCGTTTGCTATCTGGGTCGTGAGCACGGGATCGTACAGCGCCTTGCTGGTGACCTTCTCGACGTATTCGTGCACCGACATTTCGTTCTGATACTCCCGGTACCCGGGGATACGGCCGCCGATAACGATGCGCATCAGGTTCTTTTCGACGACCAGTTCCTTGCGTCGGTCGTATAGGCGACGGGCGAGTTTCATGCCGCGAAACTCGGGATCGACCATGATCTCGATACCGTAAAGCGTGTCGCCGTCGGGGTTGTGATTTCCGATGTGGCCGTGATCACAGATCTCGTCCCAGCTCAAACGTTCGGTGGACGGATCGAAGTCGATGATCAGGCTTGAGGACGAGGCGACAAGGCGGCCGTCGTACTCAATGCAGATCTGACCCTCCGGGAAATGGGCGATCTGGCTTTCAATGTGGGAGCGACTCCATGGCGTCATGCCGGGAAAACAACGCTTCTGGAGTTCCACCAGTTGCGGAAAATCATCCAGGGTGATTTCGCGGACTTTGACGTGTTTTTGGATCGAATCGAGGTCGAGCTCGGGCATGCGATATAAGATGGTTATGTAAGTCTTGCGGAAGGTATCGGGAAACCGGGGATGGAGCAAACATTATTGCGGGACAGGCCCGTTCCGGGATCCGCCGGCACAGCGGAAGTCGAGCCGCTTTTGAGATTCGGGAATCCTGTCGTGCATGCGGCGTCAGGGCGCCGTGGAGTGAGAAACCTGAGGTCAACGATTGCACGCGGCCCTTTTGAGCGCGCATGCCGAACGGATTTTCTTTTCCAAAAAGAAAAGGGCAGGCATATTTGGCGTTATTCGGACGATTGTCGAAAACGGCATCCTGCGCGGCAACCATTTTTGGCTCGCACCGGGGACACGTGAGGTTTTGGGATGGTGCCGAACAAGACACGATCAGCAGAATGAAGAAAAAGACGACGCGGGAGCCCGAGGAAGAGCCGAAGAAAACCTTGTACACGCTGAAGCTCGAGGACGTGCGGATGACGACCCTTGAAGGAATCTGCGAGGCCAAGCTATGGGAGCGGTACGACGTGGATTACGCGCGTTTCGCATTCAGGGGACCGAAGGTCAATGTCGTCGGCTACAAGAGTGGGAAGGTGGTCATTCAGGGGAAGGGGACGGAAGATTTTATCGTCGATGTCCTCGAGCCGGAAGTTACCGGCGAAGCCCGTTTCGGGTACGATGAGATTCATCACCCGGAGTGGTTCGAGCCGCATGCGGGACTCGATGAAAGCGGAAAGGGCGACTTTTTTGGCCCGATTGTCTGTGCGACGGTGATCGCAGACAAGCCGGCGGTGGAGGCATGGTTAAAGGCGGGCATTCGCGACAGCAAGAAGATATCCGACGGCCCGATCCTCAAGCTGGACAAGATGATTCGCGAAACGAATGGAGTCGTCGTCGAGACGATTTTCTGCGGGATGAGGAAATACAATGAGCTGATGGGGCGGCCGGGCGGGAACGTCAACCGGCTGATGGCGTGGCAGCACGCCAAGGCGTTGGAGAATGCGTTGGCAAATAAACCGGTCCCCTGGGGTCTGCTCGACCAGTTCAGCAAGCAGCCGTTGGTCCAGAATTATTTCAAGGAGCGGGAATTCGACCTGCGGATGCGGACCAGGGCCGAGGATGATCCGATGGTTGCGGCGGCATCGGTTGTCGCTCGCGCGGAATATGTGCGGCAGATGGGCAAACTTTCCGAACGGTTCGGGGAGAAGCTCCAGAAGGGAGCGAGCGCGAAAGTGAAGGAGCAGGCGGGGAAGATCATCCGCAAGTGCGGGGCGCCTGCGCTGGCGGATTATGCGAAACTGCATTTTCGCACGGCTCACGAAGTGGTGGATGCCGAAGGAGTTCGGGGACAGATCGAACTCCCGCCGCTCAAGCCGGTATTTCAACGCTCGAAACCGGAGTGATTCGCGGTGCCGTCAGACCCGAAAAATCCGCTGCACACCTTCGATTGCGCCCAGGAAGGGGGTTGGGACTATCTGGGCGGTATTGATGAGGCCGGGCGAGGAGCGCTTGCCGGGCCGGTTGTGGCGGCGGCGGTCCTGTTGCGTCGGGATTTTTACGAAAGCGACGCGTGCCGGGAGCTGTTCGGGGCAATCAACGATTCAAAACAACTCCCTCCGCCGGCGAGGGAAGCGGCGTTCGAGCGGATCATTGACCTGCGTGAGAACAGGTCGGTTCTGTTTGCGACCGGATGCGGCTCGGTCGGGGAGATCGCTGAAAGGAATATTCTGGGGGCGACGTCCCTGGCCATGCGGCGGGCGCTGGATTCGGTGCTGAAGGGCGGCGGTCTGCCCGAACCGGTTGCGTTCTGTACGGATGCCGATGAATTTCCCTTGGTTATTGAACACCAACGAGCCGATCAGAGTGTAATGGAGGGGAACGGAACCGCGATCCGGATCAGGCTGGTGATCGACGGACTTCCGGTGAAACGGTTTTTGTATCCGCATACCGGAATTGTGAAAGGAGACGGGAAGTCTTTCGCGATCGCGATGGCGTCGATTCTGGCGAAGGTGACACGAGATCGTATGATGAGGGAACTGGACGCGAAGTATCCGGTATTCGGATTGGCGCGGCACAAGGGGTATGGGACCCGGCGGCATTTGGACGCTCTTCGCGAACACGGTCCCTGCGTCCATCATCGGGAACGATTTTTGCGCAAATTCTGCCTGACGATGGACGAATCCTCGCGACCTGTGCCCTGAGGTGCGGCGATTGTTTCTTGCCGCTTGCGGAGGCGGTCGGGGTGTGATTGAATTGAACGCCTATTTGCCATGAAAAATTCGGGGCAGTTCGACCTATTTTCGGATGAGGAAGCGGCGTCTTCGGTCGAAAAAGCGGCGGGAGCGCCGGAATATTCGGCGCACCGTCCGTTGGCCGCGCGAATGCGTCCCCGGTCGCTTGATGAGATCATCGGACAGGAACACCTTTTGCGGAAGGACGCGCTTCTTCCGCGGCTCATCCGGACGAACAGGTTTGGCAGTCTCCTATTCTACGGCCCTCCCGGAACCGGCAAAACGACCCTGGCCGAAGTCATTGCCAACGAGACGGGGGGACGATTCGTTCGCGTGAACGCAGTCCAGTCGAATGTGGCCGAATTGCGTCAGATCCTGGAGACGGCACGGCGCCGACCGGAGACGGGAACGATCCTTTTCATCGACGAGCTGCACCGGTTCAACAAGGCGCAGCAGGATCTGCTGCTTCCCGACGTCGAAGAAGGGGCGGTGCGGCTGATCGGGGCCACCACTCACAATCCCGGATTTTACGTCAATCCGCCCCTGCTCAGCCGCAGTCATCTGTTCCGGCTCGATCCGCTGAGTGCCGGAGACGTAGTGACGATCCTCCGGCGCGCCATGGAGGACGGCGAGCGCGGTCTCGGGGGCCGGGAGTGCCGGGCCGCCGAAGGGGTCCTTGCCGGGCTGGCGGGGTTGTGCGACGGGGATCTGCGCCGGGCGCTGAACGCCCTCGAAGTGTTGGTGATGAGTCTTCCGGAAGGCGGCGAGCTGGAACCGGCTCACATTGAGACCTTCGCCAGGGAGCGGCGAATCCGTTACGATGCCGACGAGGACGAGCACTACGACACCATTTCGGCATTTATCAAGAGCATGCGCGGAGGAGATCCCGATGCGGCGCTTTACTGGCTGGCCAAGATGCTGGCAGGCGGCGAAGATCCGCGATTCATTGCGCGCCGGCTGGTGATTTTTGCCTCCGAGGACGTCGGCATGGCGGATTCCGGGGCGTTGCCGCTGGCGACGGCGGCGCATCATGCGTGCGACTTTGTGGGGCAGCCGGAGTGCGAACTGAATCTGGCGCATGCGACGGTTTACATGGCGACCGCCCCGAAGAGCAACCGCGCCTACGAAGGACTGCTTGCGGCGAAGAAGGCGCTCAGCGAGCATCCCGTGCAACCGGTTCCGCAGCACCTCCGCGACAAGGGAGGTCAGGCGTCCAGGCGCATGGTCCACGGCAAGGGATACCGGTACAGTCATGATTATCCGGAGGCCGTTTCCGGACAGGACTATATGGAAGCACCGCTCGATCTTTACCGGCCCGGCGAGGCGGGAGAAGAGAAGTTGATC
Organism: Opitutales bacterium; assembly: GCA_007130045.1. Taxonomy (GTDB): domain Bacteria; phylum Verrucomicrobiota; class Verrucomicrobiia; order Opitutales; family T3Sed10-336; genus PXDC01. The sequence goes on along the minus strand of SLTG01000044.1, from coordinate 48,929 downwards.
GCAGAGCGACTGAAGCGTTGGAAGCGGCTGAAGTCCGGGCTCGCCGATTCAGCGCCGGAATAGGCGCGAGGCGGGTCGCGGATCGGCCGTTACCCTTCCACGATCTGCTGACGGATCTTCACGGCGTTCTTTTTCGGGGGAGCCGTCCGCCCGCACGTTTCGATATAGGCGCGTGTGAACTCCGCGCCGTACAGAAGGATGAGGGACGAATAGTAAACCCACAGGAGGACGGCCACCAGCGAGCCCGCCGCTCCGTAGGTTGAGGCGGTTCCGGTGTGGGTGAGGTAGAACGAGATCAGGAATTTGCCGATGATGAAAAGCAGGGCGGTGACCGCCGCCCCGCGGGCGACGTCGGCCCACGTCAGCCTGACGTCCGGCAGGACGATGAAAATCATGCCGAAAAGAAAGGTGATGACAACGAACGACACCAAGAGATCCGCTCCACCGAGGAGAGACGGCGGAATGGCGATGATGTTGTCCGCGAACCGGATCACCGCTGAAACAAAGGTGGACAGCAGTAGCGAGACCAGCAGCAGAAAGCCGATCGTCAATACAAGCGCAAAGGAGAGAAGGCGTGTCTTGACAAACTCGGCAATGCTGCTGCGGGTGGGTTTTGCGGTTACGTTCCATACCTGGTTCAGCGAGACCTGAAGCTGGCCGAATACTGTCGTTGCGCCGATGATGAGGAGCGCGATGCCCACCGCGGTGGAAAAGTATCCGGTGTCGTCCATGCTCGATTGAGCGATCGCGGTCTGAAGCGCTCCCGCGCTCTCTTCGCCCATGAAGTCTTCGAGCTGCTCCACGATTTCTCCCTGAGCCGCCCTTTCTCCGAAGATAATTCCGGTCACGGCAACGGTGATAATCAGGATCGGGGCCATGGAGAAGAGGGTGTAAAACGCCAGAGCGGCCGCGTGCTGAAAGGCGTTGTGCGTGGACCAACCCTTGGCGGCGTCCAGGGCGACGCGGCCCCAAAACCGGGATCGCTTGATCAGATTTATATTCACTGGTCTAAAAAGTAAAGATTGATTTGAATGCTAAACCAAACCGGTCGGCGGTTCGAGCCAAACCCGCGCGACGAATGATCGATGGCGGAATTCCGGGCATGCGGGCGGATCGATAATTCAGGATCCCAGCGCCTGCCGGAATCCTGCGATGATTTCCCCGGACGGTTCGGTCCCGATACTGACGCGGACGAGGTCCGGATTGATGCCCCGGTCGAGGAGATGTCGGCGTCCGCCGGGGGTCGAAACGAGGTCGTAGTGGGCTAGGTACATAAACGGGCACATCATTGTAAACGTCGTTCCAAAGCTCGGGCCCTTGACGAACGGCGCGGAGTCGTAGAAGTCGGAAAGCGGCATATTCAGGTCGATCGTGATAATTCCGCCGGGACGTTCGGGGCCGCGCTCAAGCTTCCGGTATCCGTCGCGGGTGTTCTCTCCGTAGGTCCAGTGCAAGCGTTTGACGCGCGGATGCCTTTCCAGGAACGCGGCGACGTCAAGGGTATTCCGGTTGATGGTTTCGACGGTCTTGCGCGTGTCGCCAATCTGAACCGCGAGCCTCAACGCATCTCGATGATAAGGAGGTTCGTGTATTTTACGCGCGAGCTCGAACCATTCGGCGGCGAACGGGTTGCGTTCCGGATTGAAAGCGGCCACCCCCATCATGACGTCGCCGCGGTGTCCGAAATACTTGGTGAGGCTGTGAAGGGTGACGTCGGCGTAGGGGAAGACGTCGATATTGTATAAACTGGAAAGGGTGGGATCGACGAATAGGAGCGAACCGTTCCGGTCGCAGAGGTCCCTTGTCCTGGCGAGGTCGGCGGTTTGGAGGAGGGGGTTTGTTGGTGTTTCGGTGATAATCCCGGCGATGCGAGCGCCTTCGCGTGAGAAGATCTCTTCGATGGCGCGAGTGTCTGTGGCGTCCGCGATGGTGAAGCAGCGTTCATCCGGGCCGAGGAACTTCTCCAGAATACGGATCGTATCGAGGTAGAGCCAGCCAAGCTGAACCCAGACGGTCTTTCCTCTGGGGCGTTGAAGTTCGCGCGCGGCGCTGAACGTGGCGTAGAAGGCGTTCATGCCGCTTCGGCTGAGCAGAAGGTATTCGGAGTCGGCAGCGGGACAGGAGTCGAGCAAGGCCCTTTGAATGACGTTCTCCGGATTCGGGACATCAGCCGATTCAAGTCGCGGTTCCTCGATCAGTCCGGCATTGTAAAGGAGATCTTCGGCCTGCCTGGAGGAAAGCCCGCAGCCGGTGTGCTGCAGGAAGAGGCGGGCGTCGCGGGCAAGATCGTCGGAAACGGGCAGGGCAACGGCGTGGATTCCGTTCCATTCGTGAACGGCGGCGTCCGGGCAGTTCAGAAACTCGATGAGGCGGGCGGCACTGTGTTTTGACGGGGTGAGACTGACGTGTCGATCGTTCAAGCCCAGTTCGGCGACGATGTGTTGGCTCAGATTGCGGAGGTAGATGTGTTCGACGAAGCGCGGGTAGCCCGAGAGGATGTGTTTACGGACTGCGGGATCATGTTCTTCGTAGCCGATAACGTCGCGGATCGTGGGGAGACTGCAGCAGACGGCATGAGGGGTATCGGGGACGCGGGCGCCCACAGGATATGACGGAAACGGTTTCATATGAGTCAAACGGATTTCTATAGCAGATTTGGCTTCGAGGGTAAAGGGGGGCTCCCGTGAACACTGCGCCTTTTTCGCGGTCCATAGGTTTACGCATTGTCAATCGATGGTATTTTGCTAGGATTTCATATCAATGACGGAAAGCGTTTTACAGGTTCGCGCGCCGGCTGATTCCTTTCGTTCCGGCGCGGGCCGGGTCTGGGGTGTTTTGACGATGCTTGTTGTTTCGGCTGCGGCGGTTCATGTCGAAGCCGAGACGGCAACCGTGATTGCGGAGGATCCGGCTCCCCTGACGGTCGTCGACCTGCCCGCGAGCAGCGATCGACTCGCCTATTTTATATGGCAGCGCCAGGCGGCGGACCAGGCATTGCTCCAGGGTTTTCCGTCAATTGCCGCGCGCCTTTACCGGGGAGCCGCGGAAACGCTTCCGGAGAACGACTACCGGCATCCTGAAGTGGAGATTGGTCTGGCCACGGCATTGCTGGCGACGGGAAGGTATGATGCGGCGGCCGAAGTGTTGGACGGGTACCGTGGAGCATTGAACGATGCGGTTCTGCTGCGGAGGGCCATTCTGTCGTGGAACGGTCAACGCTGGGACGAACTGCGGTATCGGCTGATTGAAATCACGCCGGGAGCGTTGGCGGGTAAAGATTTGGGATGGTATTATTTTTTGCGCGGGCATTTGAGTGAAGTGGATGGGGCGGTCGACCTGGCTGAAGAGTGGTACCGCCGGGCGGAAGAGGCCTCGGTTTCCGAGGTTCAGCAGGCGCAATTCGTTCTTGCCCGCTACCGTTCGGGTCTCTTTGCGGAGGAGCCCGACGCGAGGATGGTCGAGCGATTGAGAGCGCAGATGGAAGTCCATGCGGGCACCGAAGCCGGATTTCGATTTGCCCAGAAATACGTGATCGCCCTCGAAATGGTGGGACGACGGGACGATGCGGTTGCCTCGATCGCCGCGAATATACAACGTGTGCCCGAGGTCGAGAGGGAACTGCGGGATCGGTTTCTTCTGCTTGACGGATTGATCCGGGGAGCGGATACCGAGGACGGACGGGAGGCGTTCGAGACCCTTATACGGAACGGGAGCACCCGGCGGTTGCAGCGGGCGGCGCTGTACGAGTTGGGAAGGGATTTGCCGGAGGGGGAGGAGTTGGCGCGATTGAAGCAGCTTCTTACCGATGTGATCGAGACGGAACCCCCGCATTCGCTCATTGATGAGATTCTGGTGTTCCGTGCCCGCATTTCCTTTGTCGAGCGGGAGTTTGAGGAGGCATCGGAGGATGCGGAGACAGTGCTGAGTCAATATCCCGGTTCCCGGTTGCGGAAGGACAGCCTTCGGCTGCTGGCGCATATTGCCTGGGAGGAAGAGAAATTCCGCACCGCCGCCGACTTTGTCACCCGTCTTCGCGAAGAGACGCCGGAGGGAGAGCGGCGTGCGGAACTCGGTGTGCTTATCGCAGACTGTTATTTTCGGGCCGAGGACTACAACAACGCCGCGGACGCGTACGGAAATGTTTTGCGTGAGCGTCCCGAGAGGATAGCCGCGGGGCTTCTTTTATTTCAGCGGGTTCAGGCGGAATTACGCGGGGGACGTCTTGAGCGGGCCATTGAGCATCTCGAAGGCGCCGGCTTTCAAACTATTGAGGACCTGGACTACTTGTGGCAGGCTGAATGGAATCTGCTAAAAACATTGCAGCGGCGCGGTCGCGTAGGGGATGCGTACGGGAGGGTGACGGAACTGCTCGAGAGCGGGTACGATTACCCCCTCCCTGCGTCACTTCGGGTCCGCTTTCTCTGGTTGCAGGCGCAGCTGTCGTTCGAGACGGGCCATCCGGAGGATACTCTTTCCCTGGTCGACATTGTGCTGGCTGAGTTGATGCATGTTGAAGAACGAGCGGACCTTCCGGAGAATCTGAGGGAGTCGATACGCGCATATGCGATGCTGATACAGGCTCAGGCCCTGCTTGAGACCGGTCGGTCCGAGGAAGCGGTGTCCCTGCTCCAGAAATTGCGGGAAAGTCACCAGGGCAGCGAACCGGCCATTTATTCCTATCTCGCTGAAGCGCGGTATCAATCCGACATGGGAAAATCCGTTGAAGCGCAACGATTGCTTCTTGCCCTCGCCGATGAATATCCGGAGAGTCCGTACGCTCCGATAGCGTTGTACGAGGCGGCGATAACCACCGAGCGCGGAGGTCTCGACGAGGGATACCAAGAGCGATCGATCAACCGCCTCGAGAGGCTGGTGGAACGTTATCCGAATCACGAACTCGCTTTCTACGCACGTTTGAAGCAAGCGGACATTTTGCGGGAAATGAACCGGTTCGGTACGGCCCGGCAGATATACGAGTCGCTTGAAAACCGGCATCCCGATCATCCCGACTGGTTTCGCGTGAAGGTCTCGCTGGCCGACACCCTGCTGGCCCAGGGAGAACGGGGGGACGCCGCGTTCCACGATCGCGCTCTTGTCGCGTTGGAGCGGCTTTACGACCTTCCGCATCTGACGCCGGACATGAGGGCGGAAGCCGGCTTCAAGTACGGCTTTGCCTACGAGAAGGTCGGCAACAGGGACCGTGCCGAGGAAGTTTTTTGGCTGGTGATCGCGGGAATCCTCGAGAATGAGGAAAACCTGAAACGCGTCGGGTCCAATGGCCGGTACTGGGTGTCGCGATCGATCTTTCATCTCGGGCGGATTCTGGAGGATACGGGACGATGGGGGGAGGCCCGGGAGGCCTATGCCCTGATCTCCATTCATCGGCTTCCGGGCGAGGATATCGCCCGTTCGCGCCTTTCGCCCTTGACGGCACGATGAAGGGAACGATGGTGCTGTAGTTGAAATTCGAATATGAATCTTTTCGATCTGAGTCTATTTGAGAAGGGCGGGCCGATCATGTGGCTCCTGCTCTTACTGAGCATTATCGGACTGGTGCTGTTTATCGAGAGGACGCTCTTCCTGCACCGAAGCCAGATTCGTTCGACCGAGTTTGTGTCCGGGATTAAGAACATTCTGCGCAAGAGGCGAATGGTCGAGGCTCTGACAGTTTGCGAGGAGACGCCCGGTCCGGTCGCCAGCGTTGTCAAGGCCGGCCTGCTTCATTACGAAGACGACGAGCAGAAAATGCGCTACGCCATCCAGGAGGCTGCGTTGGTGGAGATTCCCGTCATGGAACGAAGAATCGGGTCGATCACCGCGATCGCCCACGTCGCGCCGCTTCTCGGATTGCTGGGGACTGTTCTTGGATTGATTAATGTGTTTTATTTGGTGCAGGCGGAAGGCGCGTACGCGCACGCGGGGGTCCTGGCCGGCGGTGTCTGGCAGGCGCTGTTGACGACCGCGGCCGGCCTGGCGATCGCCGTGCCCGCCTATCTGGGACAGCATTTTCTCTACGGACGTGTGCGAGCGCTGGTCCACGACATGGAATGGGTGGGAAATGACGTTATGCAGTTTCTGCTGAAAGATTTGCGGAGTGAAACGAGCAAGTAGCGCTGTGCGAATTGCTTTCAAATCTTTGGATAACAAGAATGATCACCAATCCACTTAACCTCCAGACCAGGCTGAAGAAGCCGTCGGGGCGGTTTGACTTCATCCCGCTGATCGATATTGCGGTGATTGCGCTTGGGTTCACTCTTTTGAGTTCACGCTTTATTTTCGCACCGGGGATAACGATTGATCTGCCGGGGATCGGGGGAGCGGATCTTGCTGGCGTGCGGACGGACGCCGTGTTGACGGTCGGATCGAACGAAATGCTGCTCTTCGAGGGAGCGATCCTCGATTTCGACAACTTTGAGTCGCATTTGCGCGATTACTTTCGGGAAAGTCCGGATGCCGCGCTTTTGATCCGTGCGGACAGGAGTATATCGGTACAGACACTCATGGAACTGGCGGACAAGGCGCAATCTGCCGGGGTTGCCCGGATTCAGGTCGCGGCATCGCCCGTGAGAACGGAGGCCGAGCGGACCTTTTTCGGTACCGGTCGATGAACGCGGAGAGAATGGTCTTAAAGAAGGACAAGGAGTTACTGGCGAGACGAAAGTTTCTGTGGCGGGGAATCGCAGTTGCCGTGCTCGTTCATTTTCTCGGCTTGGCGCTGTTCAAGGTCGAACCGGTCCCAGGGATGCCGTTGGTTGAGGATCGGTCATATCTATCTCTTACGAGCGAGGAATTCGGCGAGTTTTCCAGGGGGTCGTTTGACGGGATCGAGTTGTTGGACAGCGCTCCGCTCTTTCTTCCCTCTCAGTGGAATACAACAAGCCGGAATGTTGATTCGATTCGCAGCCGCAAACCCGCGGATTTGTTCCGGCTTTACTCTCCTGCGTTATCCTTCGGTGATTCGCCGGCGGCGGCCGAGCTTTCGTTGAACCTTGAACCGATTATGGACGCTCGCGAATCTTTGCTGGCCGGAGGAAGGTTCCCATTCGCGTCTTTTGGGCGGGTGGACCGCGTTACGCCCGGATTTCCGGAGCGATTTGCGCAGGTGATGGTGTATGCTTATGGGCAGAGCGAGCCGGTGCGTCAATTCGAGGTCGGTCGAGGCGACCTTCCGGAAGAAGTCGAGACCGGGCGATATTCCGCGCCAACTATGGCGGTCTCCGTGCATGTGAGTCCGACGGGAATCCTTGGACCGGGGTTTTTGGTCGAGAGTTCGGGGAACGCTGACATCGATCGATTTTTCCGCAGGAAAGCGACCGAGTTGATCCGGGAATCGGGAGGACTGAACGCCGGTTATTACCGGATTGAGATCGGTCCGTGAAGGCTTTCGGGGGGCGACCCGTAACCCCGGGTTTCCAGGCGGTCCGGCCCCGTGAGCCCGATCGATTCGCAGCTCTGTGGACTTCAGTGATCGGGCGCCCTTCTCTATTCCTTCGAAACAGAGAGGGTGTCTTTATCGGGGACAAAGAATCCCTCCGTACCTCGAAGGCGCGGAGGGATTCCGGTTAACGCGTTCGTCGACGAACGGGATCAGGCGAGCGCGGCCTGAGCGGCCGCCAGGCGCGCGATAGGCACGCGGGTGGGCGAACAACTTACATAGTTCAAGCCGATTTCGTGACAGAAGTGGATCGAGTCCGGATCGCCGCCGTGCTCTCCGCAGATGCCGAGTTTGATGTTCTTGCGGGTGGCGCGACCGTTTTCGACGGCGATCTTCATCAGACCGCCGACGCCCTTCGCGTCGACCGTGGCAAACGGGTTCTGAGGAACGATGTCCATCTCCTGGTACAGCGGAAGGAAAGCCGCGGTGTCGTCCCGGCTCATTCCCAGTGTCGTCTGGGTCAGGTCGTTGGTTCCGAAGCTGAAGAACTCGGCGGTATCCGCGATCTCATCGGCCACGATCGCGGCCCGCGGTACCTCAATCATGGTTCCGACGAGGTACTTGATGTTGACGCTCTTCTTTTCCATGACCTCTTTTGCAACCCGGTGAATGATGGCGACCTGGTTTTCCAATTCTCCCGGGAAGCCGACGAGGGGCACCATGATTTCCGGTTCGACCGGGATGGGATTCTTGGCTTTCAGCAGGTTCGCCGCCGCTTCGAAGATGGCGCGTGCCTGCATTTCGGTGATCTCCGGATACGCTATTCCGAGGCGGCATCCGCGGTGGCCGAGCATCGGATTCTGTTCGTGCAGCGCCTTGACGCGCTCGACGATTTTCTCCTGCGGCACGTCGAGTTTTGCGGCGAGACCGCGGATGGACGTGTCGTCGTGAGGGAGGAACTCGTGAAGGGGTGGGTCGAGCAGGCGGATGGTGACCGGATAGCCCTTCATCGCTTTGAAGATGCCGGTGAAATCCTTGCGCTGGTACGGAAGGAGTTTGGCCAACGCGGTCTTGCGCGCTTTTTCGGTTTCAGCGAGGATCATCTCGCGCATCGCGATGATGCGGTCGCCGTCGAAGAACATGTGCTCGGTACGGCAGAGACCGATGCCGGCGGCGCCGAGGGCGATGGCCTGGGTGGCCTGGGTGGGGCTGTCGGCGTTCGTGCGGATCCCGAGCCGTCGAACCTTGTCCGCCCACTGCATCACCTGGTCGAAGATTTGATAGGTGTAGCTGTTCTTCGCTTTCAACTTTCCGGAGAGAACCTGGTTCACTTCGGAGGGGGCGGTCGGGACGTAGCCGGCGTAAACTTCGCCGGTGGTCCCGTCGATGGAGATATCGTCGAACTCCGCTATAGTAAGCGATCCGACCCGCATCTGGCGTTTTCGGTAGTCGACGACGATATCCGACGCGCCGCAGATGCAGACCTTGCCCATTTGGCGGGCGACGAGAGCCGCATGAGAGCTGACTCCGCCGCGGGAGGTGAGAATGCCCTCCGAAGCGAGCATGCCGCGAATATCCTCGGGAGACGTCTCGGTGCGGCAGAGGATGACCTGTTCGCCTTTGGCGGTCTGCCGTACGGCTTCCTGCGCGCTGAAGACGACCTTGCCGGAGGCCGCGCCGGGGCCCGCGGGCAGCCCGGTGGCGATCACGCGGACTTTCTTGCGGCCTTCGGGATCGAATATCGGGACAAGGAGCGTCGAAATGGATTCGGCGGGAATCCGGGTGAGCGCGGTCTTCCAGTTGATCAAGCGTTCGTTGACCATTTCCACGGCGATACGCACGGCGGCCAGGCCGGTGCGTTTGCCGTTGCGGGTCTGGAGCATGTACAGGGTGCCGTCCTCGACTGTGAACTCGAAGTCCTGCAAATCCCGGAAATGGCGTTCCAGCCGGCCGCGGACAGCCTCAAGTTCCTTGTGGGCCTTTGGCATTTCCACGGCGAGCTGGGCGATCGGTTTCGGGGTGCGCGTACCCGCGACCACGTCTTCGCCCTGCGCGTTGATCAGGTATTCGCCGTAGAAAACCTTCTCTCCGGATGCCGGATCGCGAGTGAAAGCAACGCCGGTGGCGGAGGTATCGCCCATATTCCCGAATACCATTGCCTGGACGTTTACGGCCGTACCCCATTCGTGCGGGATGTTGTACTTGCGGCGATAGACGACCGCGCGCTCGTTGTTCCAGGATTGGAATACGGCGCCGATCGCACCGTCGAGCTGCTTGTGGACATCCTGCGGAAACGCTCCTCCTGTGATCCGCTTGATCAATGCCTTGTAGCGCTTGACGAGCTCGATCAGGTTGTCGGTCGTCAGTTCGGTATCCGACGAGATACCGGCCTCGTCCTTCATGTCACTCATGACCTCATCGAAAGGTTCGTGAGCGTGTTCGTCTTCGGGTTGCACGCCCATGACGACGTCGCCGTACATCTGGATGAAGCGCCGGTAGCAGTCGTAGGCGAAGCGGGGACTGCCGGACTTCTCGGCGAGGCCTTTGACGGTTTCGTCGTTGAGTCCGAGGTTGAGAATGGTGTCCATCATCCCGGGCATGGAGTCCCGGGCGCCTGAACGGACGGAGAAGAGCAGCGGATCCTTCGGGTCGCCGAACTTTTTGCCGGTCTGCTTTTCCACCTCCGAGAGGGCGTCGTTAATCTCCTTTTCGAGGCCCTTCGGGTAGGTGTTTCGGTTCTTGTAGTATTGGATGCAGACTTCGGTCGTAATGGTGAACCCGGGAGGAACCGGGAGCCCGATGCGAGCCATTTCCGCCAGGTTGGCGCCCTTTCCCCCGAGGAGCGGCTTCATCTTGCCGTTCCCATCGGTCTTCTTTCCGAAGGCGTAAACGAGCTTCGTCTTGTTTGACGAGCGTTTTGTCGCGGATTTCTTCGCGGCCGCTCGGGTGGTTTTCTTCTTGGCGGTGGCTTTTCGTGGCATCGTAACTTACTGTGTTGATGTTTGTGCGGTTTTCACGATTCGATGTGTGAAAGAACAAGTTCAAAACCGATCGTTTGTTAGGTGTCAATGACTTAACCGTGGCGGGGTGAAAATAAGGAACGGTTTTTGGATGTTGAAGCGGTACGGACGAGTTGCCTGTGGGTTCCGGGTGCGGCCTCAATGTGCCGGGAAACCGCGGCGCGATCAGACTTAACTTGCCGGTTGCAAAAATCAGTGGTCGCGGCCAATTTTCAACAAAGATGAATGACGATCCGGAGGATGTGAAGATTTTGGAAAAAGAAGAGGAGGAGGAAGAGTTTTCCGGGAAGGGAAAGGCCATGGGCTTTCTCGACCACCTGGACGAGCTGCGCTGGATGCTGGCGAAGTGCGCGGCGGCCTTCGTGCTCGCGGCATTGCTCGTTGCGTTTTTCCTGCCGAATTTCGCCACGCTCCTGAACTGGCCGTTACGGACCGCGAGCGTGGACTCCGATTTGGCGGATACATTGGTGACGACATCGCCCACGGCGGTCTTCTCGGTTCTGATCCAGTTGTGCTTTCTCGGCGGTCTCGGGCTGTCGCTGCCGTTTATCCTTTATTTTATCGCCGGATTTGTCGCTCCCGCACTGACGAAGCGGGAGTTGAAGCTTTTGAAGCCGGTGTGCATCGGGTGTCTGGCGCTGTTCCTGGGAGGGGCGTTTTTCTCGTATTTCGCGCTGCTTCCGGGCGTGATCCGGTTCTCGGTTTCGTTGAACGAAATGCTTGGCTATCAGCTTCTATGGTCGGCGGACCGCTACTATAGCATGCTGGTGTGGATGACCATAGGCATCGGTATGGCATTTCAGTTTCCAATGGTGATCTGCCTTCTGGTTTATATGGGGATGGTGACGACTGAAAAGCTCCGGTCCGGAAGACCTTACGCGATCGTGTTGTTCTTTATTGCCGGAATGACGCTGACGGCGACATGGGATCCGGTCACCCAGACGATGGTGGCGCTCCCGATGTGGGGTCTGTACGAGCTTTCGATCATCGTCGGGAAGTGGATGGAACGCAAGCGGGCGGAAGAGCTTGCGGAGGAGGAGGCGAACGAATCGGCCCGGGTGGATTGAATTCGCGAAAAATAAGTTTGCTCTTCGAGCTTCTTTATATGGTATCATGTCTCTGCGGGGTAAGGCTTGTCCGTTGCCGGATGGCTTCTCACCAACCGGGAGTCCCTGTCTTTCAAATGGCCCGCGTTTCAGTGAATGTCGTTCGGGGGAGGTTTGCCCTTTTGATTCAGAAGAAAGAAAACACATTATGAGCGCGAAATTGTACGTAGGCAACCTGCCGTTCGGTTCAGCCGAAGACACCATCAAGGAGCTGTTCTCCGATATAGGCAAGGTCGATGAGGTGGCCTTGATCAAGGATAAGATGACCGGAAAATCGCGCGGATTCGCTTTCGTGACCATGTCTTCGGAGGAGGACGCGCGGAAGGGAATCGACACCCTGGACGGCAAGGAATTCGAGGGCCGGAAGCTGGTCGTCAACATGGCACGTCCCCGGGAATGATCCGGATCGTGCCGCTGCCGGAATGGGGATTCGATTGAAAAACGATCCCTTGAAACAGCCTGCAAGTCCCCCCGGCTGACGGGATTGCCGGCCTGCGATCGTTTCTTCATTTCCTGTTTGCTGGAGTGGCACCTGCCGTGCCTGCCGCGTTGGAATCAAATTAGCGGTTGCGCGGGTCTGGAAAACCGGCTAAACTGCCAAGTTTGATCTGAACGGAAGGATACTGTTTATATGCCAAGAAGTTTGTTTGAGAAAGTTTGGGAGTCCCATATGGTTCGGGACCTGTCCTCGGGGCAGACCCAGCTTCTGATCGGGGCGCACCTGATTCATGAAGTGACGAGTCCGCAGGCGTTCGGGATGCTCCGGGAGCTCGGCTTGAAAGTACGTTTTCCCGAGAGGACGTTCGCGACGGTCGATCACATAGTTCCGACCGACGAGCGTGCCGAACCGTTTTCCGATCCTCTTGCCGACGCGATGATCAAGGAACTCCGGCGCAACTGCGAAGAGTTCGGAGTGACCTATTTCGACATCGCTTCCGGCCGGCAGGGCATCGTTCATGTCGTCGGACCTGAGCAGGGCATTACCCAGCCGGGAACGACCATTGCCTGCGGCGATTCCCACACCTCGACTCACGGCGCGTTCGGTGCGATCGCGTTTGGAATCGGAACGAGCCAGGTTCGCGATGTGCTGGCCACCCAGACCATGGCACTGAACAAGCCGAAAGTGCGCCGTATCAACGTCGACGGAGAGCTTTCGCCGGGTGTTTACGCAAAGGACGTCATTCTGTACATTATTCGCCGCCTCGGCGTGAAGGGAGGAACCGGATACGCCTATGAATACGGCGGCGAAGTTTTCGACCGCTTCAACATGGAGGAGCGGATGACCGTCTGCAACATGTCGATCGAAGGCGGCGCCCGCGTCGGGTACGTGAATCCGGACGAAAAGACTTTCGAGTACCTGAAAGGACGCCCCTATTGCCCGAAGGGCAAAGCCTGGGATGAGGCCGTGGAGCGCTGGAGGCAACTCGCATCGGATCCGGACTGCGGGTACGACGACGTCGTCGATTTTCGCGCCGAGGACATCATGCCGAGCGTGACCTGGGGCATCACTCCGGGACAAGGCGTGTTTATCGACGAGACGATTCCCGATCCGGACAAGGTGGACGAGTCCCAGCGGGATTCGGTCATCGAGGCGCTCGATCACATGAAGCTCAAACCGGGAGCGCCGATCAAGGGGACGCCGATCAATGTGGCGTTTCTCGGGAGTTGCACCAACGCGAGGTTGACGGACTTCCAGGAAGTGGCCGGGTACCTCAAGGGTCGCAAGGTGGCTCGGGGGGTGAAGGCCATTGCGGTTCCCGGCTCGATGGCTGTCGGCGTGATCTGTGAGGAACTCGGGATCGACAAGGTATTCCGTGAAGCGGGATTCGAGTGGCGGGGAGCCGGGTGTTCGATGTGTCTTGCGATGAATCCGGACAAGCTGGTCGGCGATCAGATCTGCGCGAGCTCCAGCAACCGTAATTTCAAGGGACGCCAGGGCAGTCCGATCGGCAGGACCATCCTGATGAGTCCGCTCATGGTGGCGGCGGCGGCGGTCACCGGCGAAGTCAGCGATGCCCGGGAAGTCTTCGGCATCGAAAGCCCGAATCTCGTTTCGGCATAATAAAGGGGAAGATATGGCACTGGAAAAAATCACGAAAGTCGAAGGCAAGGCGGTGTACGTGCCGGGAGACGACATCGATACCGACCGCATCATTCCGGCGCGCTTTATGAAGTGCATTACCTTCGACGGATTGGGCGAATTCGCGTTTTACGATGTTCGAAAAAACGACGACGGCAGTGACAAGCCGCATCCGTTGAACGATCCCCGCCGCGCGGGCGCGACCATTCTGCTGACCGGCTCGAACTTCGGTTGCGGCAGCTCGCGCGAACACGCGCCGCAGGCCCTGCACAAAGCCGGGTTTCGGGGAATCGTCGCGGAGAGTTATGCGGAGATCTTTTTCGGGAACAGTACGACCCTGGGCATCCCCTGTTTTTCGGCCGCCCGCCCGGACATCCGGGAGATCGCCGCGGCGGTGGAAGCCGATCCCGATCTTGTCGTGGAGCTCGACGTTGAGACCCCGGCCATAAGGTGCGGAGACAAGGCTTACCGGGCGGAGCTTCGGGACAGTGCGAGAAACAGCCTTCTGGCCGGACGATGGGACCCGATCGCCGAACTGCTGGAGGGAATGGAAAAGGTCGAGGAAACGGCCAGGCGCCTGAATTACGTTTGACGCGCTCGCCTGGCGGTCACCGGTAAAGATAACGCTGTGTGCAGGACGTTTTCAGTTGATGATGTTATGAGAGAGAGTTTCGGTTTCGAATGAAAGAGCTGGTCGAAGGCGCGGGCATCTTCATTTACCCGCTGGGAGTCTGCTCTTTGGTGGCGGCCTTTATCATCGTGGAGCGTCTTTACGGACTCCTCAAGCACCGCGTCTGCCCGCCCGAAATGGTGAGAAAGGTTTCTGAAGGCGAGGCGGTGGATCCTGACGGGCGGTCTGCGTTGGGACGCGTATTGCGTTTTTCCCGTCAGAACGGCGCCGACAAGAGCGCGGTCAAGGCGGTGGCGCGGGTGGAGGTCAATCGACTGGAGCGCGGCCTGGTGCTGCTGGAAATGGTGATCGGGGCGGCGCCGTTGCTCGGGCTTCTTGGGACGGTTACGGGCCTGATCCGGGTCTTCGCGAATATTTCGGGGGTCACGGGCCTTCCGGAACCGCAGGCCTTTGTCGAGGGCGTCGCAATGGCGTTGACTACGACGGTGATCGGGCTATCAATCGCGATTCCCTCCCTGATTGCGAACGGCTATCTTCAGCGGCGTGTGGAAACTTATGCGGTTCAGATTGAGTCGCTGATCGACCTGATGTACGGAGTGGATGAGGAATAATGACCCTGAAACCCAAACGCCGCCGTCCGGAGATCAATATCGTTCCCCTCATCGATGTTCTGACGATACTAATTTTCTTTTTTTTGATGACCATGCAGTTCCGGGAACTTCAGGCGCTCAATCTGACCCTCCCGGAAATCGAAACGGCCGGGGCGGGGTCGGTCGAGGATTCCCTTGTCATCGGGATCGACGCCGAGGGAAGGTTCTTCGTGGACTACAACAGGATCGAGCGGGAGGAACTGGTGGGTCTTCTCGAGGAACTGAAGCCGATTGCGCGGGACCTTACCGTTCTGCTTATGGCCGACGAAAACACACCCCTCAAAGAGGTGACCTTTGTCATGGACAGGGTGCGCGGTTCGGGCATCGACCACATCCGCCTGCAATCAAGATGAGGGACGGCCCCCTCGACCGCGCGGCAACGACAAACAAGAATCTACAGACAGACAACAGACATGAATTCATTTTCCGAATACCCGTTTGATGAACGAATCCGCAAGGCCATCGACGACCTGGGATATACCCGGCCCACGTCGATTCAAAGCCGAACTTTCATGCCGATTATTGAAGGACGCGATCTGATCGGTATCGCCCAGACCGGCACCGGCAAGACGGCGGCTTTCGTGCTGCCTTCGCTGCAGCGCTACCTCCTGCGCGACCCCGGTGAGGCGTACACGGGCCCGCGTGTGCTGATCCTGAGTCCGACCCGCGAACTGGCCGCCCAGGTAAAGGAAAGCATCGAGGAACTGGCCAAATACGCCGAGTTTCGGGTCGCACTCTTGCTTGGAGGCGTACCTTACGGAAAGCAGGTGAAGGCGCTTCAGGACGATCCGGAGGTCATCGTGGCGACTCCGGGACGCCTGATCGACCACGTGCAGAAGCGGAACACGCATTTGCAGGCAGTGGACGTCTTCATCCTCGATGAAGGCGACAGGATGCTCGATATGGGATTCATGCCCGCGATCAGGCAGATAATCGGCTTGCTCGGCAAAGGACCGCGCCAGACTCTGATGTTTTCGGCGACCTTTCCCGAACCGATCGCGCGACTCGCCTCGCGCCTGATGAAGGACCCCGTGTCGGTCGATGTCACCCCTCCGGTGCGAACCCCGGAAAAAATCCGGCAGGGCGCCTTTTACGTTGAGAAAATGCGCAAGCCCCGACTGCTGAGGGAATTGCTCGCCCTTCCGAATATGACGTCGGTTATGGTTTTCTGCGGGATGAAGGTCGAGGCGGACTTTATTTACGAGGTGATCTCGGGCGACGGGTTCAATGTGGGCGTTCTGCACAGCGACCGCGACCAGAAGGAACGGACCCGAGCATTGCAGGCGTTTCGCGAGGGGAAGTATTCGATCCTGATTGCGACGGACATTGCCGCGCGAGGATTGGATATCAAGGACGTGACGCACGTGATCAATTACGACCTGCCGAACAATTTCGAAGATTACGTGCACCGCGTGGGAAGGACGGCGCGCGCCGAGGCCGACGGCGAGGCGCTCTCTTTTGTCACCCCGGGGGACCTGCTGACCTTTAACAAGATCGAAGCCCACCTTCAGCGTGCGATTGAGAGGTTCGACTTTGGAGAGGTCACCATACCCTGGACACAACAGGCGGGCGCGGCCCAAGGACGCCGGGGGAGGTAGGCGCCGATCCTGCCCGCCATGCGGCCGGGCGTCCCAACTTGTGAGTCGGGCTAAATCGGCGTCCTTCCGGGCTCGGGCGCGACCTCGGGAGTGATGCGCTTCAGTGCGGCCTTCGTTCTGGAGAAGGCTTCGACCGGGGTGAGGGGCCAGATGTCCACCGACAGTTCCCCGGCGTGATGGAGGACAGGCTGGGTGCCGGGCGAAGGAATCTTGTGAGACTGAAGGACAGTGGACTCGAAGGCGGTGAGTCGGGCCTCGTGGAGCGACCACGAGCGGTGGTTGATGCGGCAGCGGTAGAGGCGCTGTCTATGTTCGGTGAAGAAGCAGTAGCGCTCGGTAAGGAAGAAAGCGAGGGAGTCGGGCTTCGCCTGCGGCAATGGTTTTCCGGGCCGCCATTTTGCGAAGAATTCCGCCGGCGGGGCGTTCTTGTGGATCCGGCGGGAATGATATGAAATCTCGCCGTTTGTTTCGTGCAGAGACATTTCCGCCATGTAGTACGGGAGGTGGTAGAAACGACGGGCGGCGCGGACGGCGAGGGCAAGGGAAGCATCGAGGGAGAGAAAATAGACGCCGGGAACGTCTTGCCGGTGTACGTAGGTGCGCACATTCAATTCGTGAAACGCACTCAAACCGGGCAGCGGCGGGGCAAAGCTCGTACGGACACCCCACATCGTAAACGGGATCAACCCGATCCACGCCGTACCGTTCCATGTGTCGATTTCCAGAGACGCCGGTACGAGCGGACGGATGACCCGGAGTGGAATCGGCCAGTGCAAGAAAAGCAGTTTGTCCCAGTGCTGGCGGATCACCGGGTACCCGCGCGGACGTTGCATGATGCTGAGCCGGTCCATTTGAACGATTCCCTTTATCCGTAATAGTTTGAGAGACGGCCGTCTCTAAGCGTCAAACCGTTTCGCCGATCTGGCGAGGCTGAATCCGGCGGCGACGATCCGACCCGGAATTCTCCCGCGAACGACGGAGCTTTCCGTGCTGCGCGTCAGTTGCCGGAATCCGACTGAGCATCCAAATGTCGCAACCGCAGGGTGGCCATTAATGAGCCGTGGTCGATATCCTCGAAACTCGGGTTGTTCTCGATCTCCGCGAGGGTCAAGTTGTTCAGCACCTGGATTTCCTCCCGGAGTTCCTGGCGCCTCGCGCGCAGTTCCTGGAATTCAGCCGATTCGTGATCGGTCGTGGCCCACATGCGCTGCCGAAGTGCGTCGAACTCCCGGTAGTATTCGTTGAGATGTTCGTCAATGGCGCGCAGGCGGCTGTTTCCCTCGGCCTCGGCATCCCATGTCTCGATCATGTGTCGCACCTGTTCCTGCCGGTCATGCCGGCTGCTCCGTTGGTTGCCGGCGATTCCGTCCTGCGATTCCACCTGGGAATTCTCCTCGCTCCTTATCGGCAGAATCTCCGCATCCTTCAGACCGATCCGGCGTGTATGATTTCCGTAGCGCACTTCAATCTGGTCGTTTTCGGGAAAGTAATTGATCAGGGTTATTCCGTGACGCGATTCGTGGAGGCGGATCCAGAAGCTCATATCCCGCACCGGATCCTTAAGACTGACCTGAACGTCACCTCCAAAAGAGAGAATGCTTCGAAACTCGAGCTTCTCGATCAGGTTTTGGTCGGGATCGGCGCTCCTCCTCGAACTTTGTGAAAACACGGGCTCGGTGAATAACACCAGCGCCAGAAACAGGACGAGTGCGACCGGGGCGCGTCGAATAAATCGCTTCCCACCCAATGCCGGCCGAACGGCGATTGCTTGAAGTCGACTTGCTTGAACGAATTCTGAATTCATAACGGGCATTATTAGTCGGAAAGATAATCGGCGACGCCGAATTAATCAAACTTTCCTGCGAGAAGAATGATCCTGCGAAGTATATGTTTGCGGAGTAAGCGGCGAGACGCGATACGATTTTTCGAATGGCACATGAAGGCCCGGCACGGTCGATGCCGCTTGTGTTTAATGCAAGACTTTGGTTTATTTCTCTTTGGCAAGCGTTGAATTGATCATGAAAGACGTACTGGGATCGCTCCGATTGTATCCGTTGCTTGTGGCTGCGGTCGCAACCGGTGTCGGTATAGCAACGGGCTGGTCATTAGGTGCTTACGTTCGAGACGATCGCGCCGGTGGGCCTGCTTCGGAAGAATGGGGCGCCGTCGAGGTGCCCGAAGGCGTTCGTGCGGTAAGCCCTGAACATGATGATTTTGAAGAGGTTCCCATCGATTTTTCCGCGATGCTTGAGTCTATCGAGGCGCGTGGAATGCGCGTGGTCCCCCGGCGTGTCCTCCGCAATTGGGACGAACCGGTGATCGGGCGCGACGGGCGTATTTCCGAGCGTCTTTCAAGCGCCCTCCTGCTAAGCGAGGAAGAGATCGAACGGATGAACCATGCGTTCCGGCGGACCGCGGACCGACTCGAGGAGATCGAGCTTGAGCACTTGAGGATCGTTCATGCCGCGAACGGGCGTGTGGTGTTTCATATCGGCGCCTATGAACGCCAGGGAGAAATCCTTCGCCGAGCCCTGCAACGGAGGATTTTTTCGGAACTTGGAGAACGGGACGGGAGTTTTCTGTGGGACCTTGTGGGACGGGCCGAGACCTCTTCGGAGAAGGATTACTGGGGCGGATTCGGCCGGGACGAAACAATGGTGGTTTTCGAGAAAGCCGTTATCGAGCAGTTGGACGGCACCGAACGCGTGGAATTCAGTTTTACGTACGGTCCGGTCGAATCGGGCGGGGCATCGGCGGAAGGGGGCAACCGCGTGCAGTTCCGGACTTTGACCATCCCGCCCGGCGACGGGAAGCCGCGCCTGGCGACCCTGGCGGGGCGGCACGACTTTCTTTTCCGGTTTTTTCCCGATGAAATGCGGCAGTATTTCGACCCTGAGCCATGAGGTCTCGCAAGCAGGTTAAGAATGACTGATTATCCGCAGGAATCGATGAGAGAGTTGTTGGTGGCGGGGATAATCGCCCTGGCGGTCGGGATTGGCGTCGGTTGGTGGGGAGAGGGATTGTTTCGAAAGGGAATCGGGGCGGAAGCGAATGAGGTCGCGGCGGTTGGAAAGGTTCCGGAAGTTGATGCGAACGGAATCGATGCGTTTCATGAAGACGCGTTCGAAAGATGGCTGAACGAACTCGATGCCATGGGGATGCGGGTTGTGCCGGAGGACATTTTCGACCATCTGGCGATCTATCCCCTGGACCATTACGGGAGAGTCAATGAAGTCGCCAGGGAGCTGTTCCTGTTTACGGATCAGGAAGTGGAGCGGTTGAACGAGGTCATCGAGGAGGTGGAAGCAACGCTCATGACGGCCGAACTCGAACGCCTGGAGGTCCTGCACAGGACCGATGAGGAAATGGTTTTTCTGATACCGGCGTTCCCGGAGGAAGGCGGGCGTATCCGGGAGGCGCTTCTTGAAAGACTGATTGCCGAACTCGGCGAAGCTGACGGAAAATTGTTCTGGGAGCTGATGAACAGGACGGCTGAGGGTTCAGTCGGGGCGCGGCGAGACTGGTGGAGAAGTTTCGGGCAGGTCGATCGCGAAGTGGTGTTTGCGCTTCATGGGACGGCGTTATCGTCGCTTTCGGAAGAAGATGGGGAGTTGCGTTTTATCGAGGAGCCGGGCGACGAACCGTTCCACGAATCGGAGGCATGGCTGCACTATGCGGAGATCGAACTCTCCGACCACGACCCTGTGTTTTTCGATGATGATGAACGGGAGCCATCGAGCATGAGCCTGAAGATGCGGGTGAGCGGCGAAGACGAAGAGGGACGTGAGGAGGATTTGAATACTCTGATTGGCCGTTTCAGGTACCTGGTCCCGCACCTTCCGGATACATTGCAGGTGTATTTTCAGGACTAGCAGCCTGTCGGCGAAGCCGGACAAACTCCTGGCAGGAATGACGCTCGGCTAAGGGGATGCCGGCCGTTCCGGTACCTCGCGGACGTAGAAGGGCAGAGAGGCCTCGTGGCGATTGTCGATGGAAAGGTCGATCTGGTATTCGCCGAATTTTTCCAGCCGCATTCCCTGAACGTTGAGGACGAGGTTGACGGCGTTGGACTCGACGTCCTTCCCGATGCGCACATTGATCTTGCCGTTCATTGGGGGCATGACGTTTTTTCCGTCGCTGTCGATCACGTCGATGCGTATATTGTGTTCGCCCTCTTCGGTCCTCTCGAAGCGCACCCGGCACGCGATCGCGCATGCGGAATGGACCACCGGTGTTTTCCGAGCGAAAATGTTGTCGAATGCCCCGAGAACATTCAGCTTGCCCTGTTGATTGGTTGCGGCGTCACACAGCAGAAAGGCTTCTATTTTCATATAAGATTGGACGGGTTGATACGTTCGAGTTCCTGCGCGACCTGGTCCATTTTCCAGGAGGAATCCGCGCAACCCCGGAACGTCGCAGATCGGTTTCTGGTACACTCCGAGGAAGCGCACACTTTACACGAACCGCGATGTCGGGTTCAATCATTACTTATGGGCGGTTGGATCGACAGTCACGCGCACCTGGAATCCTTTGCGCGTAAGGGAGAGTTGGATGGGGTCTTCGCACGGGCGCGCGGCGCCGGCGTGGAGCGCATCATCACGGTCGGAACGGCGCCCGGAGACTGGGACCTGTACCGGGAGATCTGCGACGGATTCGCACCGTACGTCGCATTTACCGCCGGCCTTCACCCCTGCTCCGTGGAGAACGATTGGGAGGAGGCGCTGGAAGCGTTGCGACGATTCCTGAAGGGGGGCAGGCGCCCGTCCGCGATCGGAGAGACGGGGCTCGACCGGTTTCACCTGCCAAAAGATGAGGAGGCCGCCGGCGTGCGGTTCGCGATGCAGGAGACGGCTTTTCGCGCACAGATTGAAATCGCCCAGGGGTGCGACTTGCCGCTGGTGGTGCATTCGCGCGGAGCGTTCCGGGATTGCGTGCGTGTGATTGACGATGCGGGTTTCGACTGGAGTCGTGTGGTGTTTCACTGTTTCGCCGACGGCCCGGAGGAAGTGACCGAGTTGAATCGGCGCGGCGGTCGGGCGTCGTTTACGGGGATAGTGACCTATAAGTGCGCGGAGGCGGTTCGCGAGGCGATGAGGGAGCAGGGGACCGGCTGCCTGATGCTGGAAACCGACGCCCCCTACCTCGCGCCTGTTCCCATGCGGGGCAAACGCAACGAACCGGCCCTTCTTAGCCACACGGCCGCCTGTGCGGCACGAATCTTCGGCATCGAGGAGACCGAGTTGGCCGAGACAACATCGGCCAACGCGAAGCGGTTCTTCGGGCTGGAGGATTGATTTGGCAACGAAAAGGAGTTGAGTGATCGGATGATGGGGGGTTTTATCTGAATCAATTGGTAATTTATGTCTGAACACCCATACTTGGATGAATCCTTCCCGATCGCCTGGTCCCGGTTGACACCGGACCGGGTCAAGCCCGATATCGAGAAAGGGCTTGCCGAAGCGCAGGAACGGCTGGACGCCGTGGCGGAACGCTCCGGGAGCGAACTGACGTTTGAAAATACGCTGCTCGCCCTGGACGAGGCCACCGATCGGCTCGGCGAGGCGTGGGGCAGGGTCGCTCATTTGACTTCCGTCTGCGACAGCCCGCGACTGCGCGAGGCGTACAACGAAATGTTGCCCCAGGTGTCCGAGTTCTTTGCCCGGATCCCGCTCAACGAAAGACTTTGGAGCGTCATCAGGAATTATGAAGCGACCGGGGAAGCGAAGACCCTGACGGGAGTCCGCCGCCGGTTCATGGAGGAGACGGTTTTGGATTTCCGGCAGGCGGGTGCGGACCTGCCCGCAGAGAAGAAGGAGCGGCTGGAACGGATTCAAAGCGAGCTTTCGGCGATAACGCAGAAGTTTTCGGAGAACGTCCTCGATGGGACCAATGCCTGGGAACTGATCATCGACGACGAGAGCCGGCTGGCGGGGCTTCCGGACAGTGCGAAGGAAGCGGCGCGTCACAACGCGCTTTCAAGGGGGCACGGCACCGAGGAAAGGCCCAAGTGGCGCTTCACCCTTCACATGCCGTCGATGGAACCGTTCATGACCTACCTCGAAGACGCCTCGCTGCGCCGCCAGATGTGGGAAGCGTCGACGTCGGTCGGCTCAAAGGACCCGCACGACAACAGTGAACTGGTGGACAAGATCCTCGCGTTGCGCGAGGAGAAGGCCAGGTTGCTCGGGAGGGAGAGTTTTGCGGAACTGGTGTTGGAGCGCCGCATGGCCAAGTCCGCCCAACGCGCCCTCGAGTTCGGAGAGGATCTCCATCACCGGTCGCTTGACGCATTCCGAATGGAGAATCGCGAGCTTGAGGATTTCAAGGCGGGGTCGGTCGACGAGGCGAGCCTTCCGTTGGAGCCGTGGGAAATCCTTTATTGGGCCGAAAAGCAGCGGCGCGCGAAGTTTGATTTCGATGAGGAAGACCTCAGGCCCTATTTCCCGATCAACCGGGTGATTCAGGGGTTGTTTGATATTGCCGAACGCGTCTTCGAGGTCGGCATCTTAGAGCGGGACGACGTCCGGTTCCCGGAGCACGAAGAAGAGTCCGGCGACGGCGGCGCCGGAATCGAAGTGTGGCACCCGGAAGTCCGGTATTACGAGGTGAAGGACAAGGAGGGACGCCATCTGGGGTCGTTTTACGCCGACTGGCATCCCCGGGAGTCCAAGCGCGGCGGCGCCTGGATGAATGCCCTTTCAACCGGCGGCACGACTCCCGACGGAAAGCGCGCGCCGCACCTCGGTTTGATCTGTGGCAACCTGACCCCTTCGGTGGGCGGGAAGCCGGCGTTATTGACGCACCGGGAGGTGGAGACGATCTTTCACGAGTTCGGTCACCTCCTGCACCACCTGTTCGGCGAGATCGAAATCAAGTCACTCAACGGCGTCAACGTCGCCTGGGATTTCGTCGAACTGCCGTCTCAGATCATGGAGAACTGGTGTTGGGATCGGGAGAGCCTTAACTTTTTCGCGCGTCATCACGAGACCGGGGCGCCCATCCCGGACTCTCTTTTCGAGAAAATGGTGGCCGCGCGCAACTACCGCTCGGCCAACGCGATGATGCGGCAGTTGAGCTTTGCCCGTTTGGACCTGGAACTGCACGCGCACTACCCGAACTATGCAGGGAGCGATCTTGAAAACGCAATGCGCGCGATCCTGCACGACTACCTGCCCCCGACCCGAACGGTGCCGCCCACGATCTTGCGCCGTTTCGGACACCTGTTCTCCAGTCCCACAGGCTACGCGGCGGGATACTATTCCTATAAATGGGCGGAAGTGCTCGACGCGGACGCGTTTACACGATTCCAGACCGAAGGGGTGCTCAATCCGAAGGTGGGACGCGAGTTCGTGGACAAAATCCTGAGCCGGGGCAACGCCGCGGATCCGCTGAAACTGTACGTGGATTTTATGGGCCGGGAGCCGGATCTGCTGGCGTTGCTCAAACGGAGCGGCCTGCTCAGGGAATGAGCCCGCACCCCGCAGCGGCGGCGCCTGGGCGGAATTCGTGAGGGGCAGCCGGATGCGGACACCGGAATTTCACGGATTGGCTTGTCTTCGGATGCCGGATAGCTAGGTTTCCGTCCCCGCCTCCGCCGGGATGCCGTTCAATGAAGAAAATCGCCTACATCATTGCGTTTCTGTTTCTAATCCTGATTATTGGGATCGTCGCGCTTCCAGTGTGGCTGCCTTGGCTCCTGAAGCCGGTTGGAGGTAAATTCGGGCTGGAATATTCGGAGTACGAGCGAATCGGTTATGCCCGGTTCGCTTTGAACGAGGTCGGCTTCGAGCACGAAGTCGTCTCGTTCTCGGCGGAACGTATTGAGGGATTTCTCCCGTTGGCGTGGGCGCGCCGCGTGCTGACCGGCAGCGGGGATGAGCGCGATTACCTTTCGCTGGCGACTTGGCGCGTGGAGGTGACTCCGCCGGAAAAGGTGGAAATCGAGGAGCCGGAGGATGTTTTCGCCTACGAGATCTTCGAGTTGGTGGAGGGAATCCTGGGCCACGTGATTCGCTGGGTGCCCCGTGTGTCGGTCGGGTACGGGACGGTCGCGATCGATCCTGTTGAAATCGTCGTGGATGGGATGACTTGGGAACGCGGCATGATCGAGGCGCGCGCGGGGATGGAGCTTGGCAAAGAGTTTTTCGAGCTCGGGCTCGCGGGGGATTTGCGTGATCCCTTGGCGATTTCCATCGATATGGAGATCTTTCCCTACAGCGTTTCGCTGAACCTGTCCGCAAGCAGGAGTGAAGAAGCGTTGACGGTGGACGGAGGCGGGAGTTGGGAGGGCAACGCGGTGACCTACTCCGCTCGTTTCGGGAGGGAGGACGTGCTTCCGTCAGAAGCCCTCCTCGGCTCCGACGCGATACGGATCCCTTCGGAACTGCTCGGAGTGCCTCAATACGAAGCGCTGAGCGGAGACTTCCGCGCGATATGGGAGGACGAGGGTTACAGGATCGACGCGCGCGCTGCAGCGGAGCCGGTAAGCGCGGACTCTCCGTACGATCCCGTGGATGTGGTGCTTCGGATCGACGGAGATCTGGAAAGCGCGCGGGTGGCGTCGGCATCGCTTCGAACGCCCTGGGTGCATGCGGATCTTTCCGAGCCTTTGTCGCTGGATTACCGTGGCCGCGTTTTTGGCGAGCCGTCGGCGCTGCTCGCGGCCGTCGACCTGAGCGAACAGAAATTCTTCCAGGCATCGGGTATTCTCGAGGCGCGGATCGGGATTGCCCCCGGGCCCCGCGACATGCCGGAGTTTGTCTTTAATGTTGAAGGCAGAGAGTTCGATGCATTCGAGGTCACCGGGGAATCATTGGGCGCGAACGGTCGGGTCTATTGGACCGAGGAGACGTTCGACGATGTGGAAGACGGCTTTCCGTTGCCCCATGCCACATTCGAAATCACCGCGAGCGGGATCGCCGCGTTTGGCAGGGTGCTGGATTCGTTGGTTGCGGACGGGGATTTCGTGCCGCCCGTCGCGACGCTCGGAACTCTGGAGGCTTTGCTCGCCGACGGCACGTCGCTCAACGGGTTTATCGACTTCGATGTTATCGAAAACCGGATCGGCCGGGGCGAGGCGGTTCTCGATCTTCAGGAGGAAGTGGTCCGCGATTTCCTTCCCGAGGGCATCGGCTTTGAACGCGCCCGTTTGTCCGCCCGGGTATCCGGGCCGGTGGACAGCGTGGCTCACGAGGTGGAATTCGCCATGGATTCCCTGAGAACGCCCGAGGTCAAGCCGGGTGACCTGCGGCTTTCGTGGAAAGGCGATTTTCTGGAATTCGAGGAGTGGCGGCTGTCCTGGAGCAATGAGGACGAGGCGTCGATCGAGGCGGTCGGCAGGTTCAGCGGCGCGCTCGACCGGGCGGTGCTGGATCTCGAAACCCTGGTGTTTTCTCGCGGCGACGAGACGTTTCTCGAACTGATTTCGCCGATGCTCCTTGAGGTAAGCGAGCGCGAGGGAGAAGACGAGCCGGAGATTCCGCTTCAGGGATGGCGGGTGATGCTCGACCGGCTCGCTTTGGAAGGTATCGATCAGAGGATCGTTGTCGAAGGCGTCGTTGACTGGCCTAATGAAGGTCGTCTTGCCGCGGATATTTCCGGTTTTAATCCGTCGTTTTTGGCTCATTTCCTGACTGTCGGGATTCCCGATATGGAGGTCGGGCATCTGGCGTTCGAATCATCGTGGGATGAGACAGGCCCCCTGTCGTTCAAGCTCGACAACGCGACGACGATCGAAGTGATCGAGGGTGAGAGATTGAATGCGGTCGTCGCGATTGAAGGTGACGGTGACGGAATTCGCATCGAGGCCATCGAGATCGGGGATGAGGAAAGCATGATCCTGACTGCGAATGGAACGGTTCCGGTTGTTTTTTATCCGGGCCGTGTGCGGCAGCCGGTCGAAATCGATTTCGAGCGCGATCTCCGGTTCGCCGCCGCCTCCGATCCCGAGGCGGTCCTGTGGACGCGGCTGAGCGATATTGCCGGAATCCATCTGGAAACGCCGGAACTGACCGCGGATATTTCCGGCACTTTGGCGAACCCGACGGGCAATATTGAATTCCGGACTCAGCGTGTGGAGTACACCCGCGACGCCGACGTGCTGATGCCCCGTGTGGAGGAGGTCGAACTTCGAACGGTGTTTGACATCGCGGAGGCCCGCGTGGAGGTTCTGCGTTTTCTGCTGGAAGGGCAGGAAGTCCGCGTGCACGCCGCTCTGCCTCTGGGGGAGGACGCTTGGGTCGCTCTCCTCGAGGACCGGGAGATTCCGGAATGGAGGGGAGTGGAAGCAAACCTCGTGATCGACCAGGCGCAATTGGAGCCGTTCGTGCAATTCGCCCCTGAACTTCTCAGTCCCCAGGGTACGTTGAGCGTCGATCTCGCGGTCGTGGGGGATCGCTTCGAGCGGGGCGAAATCGTGTTGAGGGGGGCGGCGACCCGCCCGCTCATGCCAATTGGTTCGCTCCAGGACATTCGAGCACGGATTCTCTTTGAAGACCGTACGGCTATCCTGGAAGAGTTCTCGGGAAGATTGGGCGGAGAACGTATGACGGTGACCGGTCAGGTGACTGTGCCGGACAGCCTGGAGCCGGACTTCGAGATCGCGATCCGCGGTGATAATCTCCCGCTCACCCGGCAGCCCGGACTGGTGATACGCGGGGACGTGGATCTTCGGATTCAAGGGTCCGGCGAGGTCACTCCGTCGGTGACCGGCGACATTAATATGCGGGAGAGCCTTGTGATAACGGAATTGCGCGCGATGGCGCCGGTGGCGGTCGCTACCCCCGAACGCCGTCCGCCGTTTTTCAGCGTCGAGCAGGAGCCGTTGGCGTCGTGGATTTTGGATGTGAACATTCAGGGCGATCAATTCCTGTCGGTTCGCGCGCCGGGGTTTCGGGGCCGCTTGTCCGCCTATTTCAACCTGAGGGGAACGCTCCTGGAGCCACAGGCGATTGGCGAGGTCACGATAGACGGCGGGGCGATCCGTTTTCCTTTCGCGACGCTTCGGATCGACCAGGGAAGCGTTTCGATGACTCAGGACAATCCGTACCGGCCGCAACTGTTCGTCCTCGCTTCGTCACGAATATTCGGATACGATATTCAGATGGAACTGAGGGGGACGGCCGACGACCCCGTCCTGGAGTTCTCTTCCCATCCCCCGCTCAGTTCCGAGGCGATCTTGCTGATGATTACAGCCGGTGAACTTCCGCGCGGGGAGTTGACCTTCACCGGCCAGCAGAAAGCCACCAAGCTGGCGCTCTACATCGCCCAGAACCTTTTCCTGGAGTTCGGAGGCGACGACGACGCGACCGAAAAACTCACCATTCGCTCGGGGGAAAATATTTCCGAGCAGGGACGAGAGACGTTTTACGTTGAATACATGCACTGGCCGCGCGTCGGCGTGGTCGGGGAGTACGACCGGTTTGACGCCTTCAATGCGGGAATAAAATGGAAGTTCTTCAGTCGCTGATGAGACAAGTCGCCGCTCTATCCTTCCTCGTTCTCTTCGGCGGGTTGATGATTCTTCCGGCGACGCTTGGCGCGGACGAGGACCAAGCGGAGTTGAAGGTTCGGGGCTACGGATTTTGGGGCAACCGCGACCTTCGAAGAACGATCGAGCTTCTCGATACGGAGGAGGCGCGCTCGCACTACGATGCGAACTTTATCGAGGACGCCGTATTCATCCTCACTTCGCGCCTCCAGCATGACGGTTACCTGAAGCCGGAAATCACGGCACGGGTGACGCTGGACGACGGCGAAGTCAGGACATTTACCTGGGAGGATGGGTTGACCAAGCTTCTGCCGCGTCCGATGAACGCGACGGCGGTGCGCTTCCAAATCGAGAGGGGGGTCCTTTTCTACTATGACGACGTGCGGTTTGACGGGCTTACCGTGATTCCGGAGAGCGAGGCGGTGACGTATTTTGCGCCGACCGATTTCCTTATCCGTCTTAAAGGCACCCGGATCTTCACTCCGAGACGACTGGACAACAGCATTTCCAACCTTCGGGAAGTCCTTGTCGGAAGGGGCTACGAGGCGGCGCGGGTGACGCTCGAAGAAATGGATCGAGACGATGAAACGGGTGCGGTATCCGTGACGATCCGCGTCGAGGAGGGAAAACAGTCCATTATTCGGTCGTCGCGTGAAAAGGTTTACGTGGAGGGGGAGGACGAACCTTCGCAGACGGTTGAGCGCGAACCGGGAAGGCCCTACAGCCGCATGTGGGTGCAGGACAGCACTATCGATTTGAGAAGCAGTTTCTACCGGCAGGGATACCCGGATGCACGGGTTGAGGTGACCACTGTCGATCGCGAGGAAGCGGAGGACCGGGTTTACGTGGACCTGCTTTTCGAGGTGCGCACGGGGAACAAGGTTTACGTGGGCGACATCGTTTTCGAGGGTGCGGAGCGGACGCGCGAATCGGTGCTTCGGCGGCGCGTCGCCGCGAGGTCCGGCGACGAACTCGACCGGCTCGAAGTGGACCAGGCGCGTTACCGGCTGGCGCGGCTTGGGGTTTTCGACCGGGTGCGGGTCGAGTACGAGGAGATCGACGAGGAAACGAGGAACGTCGTTTTCCGCGTGACCGAAGGCAAGGAGGTCGATATCAGCCTGCTTCTCGGATACGGGAGCTACGAATTGCTGAGGGGCGGTATCGAGGTCGAGCAGTACAATATTTTCGGGCGCGCCCACCGGTCCCGTTTTATGGCGATTCAGTCTTTCAAGGCTTCCAGCGTGGACTACCTCTACACGATGCCGGAGATCTTCGGCGAGGATATCAACGCCTTCGGACGCGCGACCGCGCTCCGGCGCGAGGAGATCGATTTCATCCGGACCGAATACGGTGGAACGGTGGGCGTGCAGACGTTTTATTCCAGGATCCAGAGCGATGTGACCCTGCGCTACAGCTACCAGTTGCTCGAATCCAGACGCTTCGAGCTTGTGGAGGAAGACGGGATCGGACGGGCGCAGGTCGGCTCGTTTGGCTTCGACCTGCGCCACGACGAACGCGACAACCCGATCTATCCGCGGGACGGATACAGCCTGTTCGGGATTACCGAGGTGGCGTCCGAATACTTCATGGGCGAAGCGAATTACCAGCGACTGGAATTGGGCGCGTCCTGGCACAAGGGGATCGGGCGTGGGGCCTACATCAACGTCGGGCTTACCCATGGCGTTGTCCGCCCCGAAGGAGTGGTGGGCGAAAATCTCCCGTTCAACAAACGATTCTTTCCCGGCGGCGACAGCTCGATCCGCGGCTACCAGTTCGGGGAGGCGGGTTCAAGGAACGAGGCGGGACGGCTGGCGGGATCGGAAACCTTCGCGCTGCTCAATCTCGAATTCGAACAGGTGGTCACGCCCAACTGGTCGGTGGTCCTCTTTTCCGATTCGCTGGCGATCGCGCGCCGTTTTGAGGATTATCCTTCGGACGAGGAACTGTATTCCATCGGTGCGGGCATTCGGTACAAGACATTCATCGGGCCGATACGCCTCGAATACGGCCACAACCTGAATCCGCGCGAACGCGACCCGTCCGGAACCCTGCACCTCTCGATCGGGTTTCCGTTTTAGAGCGGACTCTCGTTTATTCCCCTCTCAATGGCGGTGCGGTCTCGATGAGCATTCGGGCCTACCGGCGGCTGAGCAGGAACAGGTACGCCAGGTTGGCCAGGCTCGCCACGAAAGCGGCCACGTAGGTGAGAGCGGCGGCATTGAGCGTCTTGCTGACGCCAACCATTTCGTCTCGGTCGATGATGCCGATTGCCAATAGTTCCTGTTTGGCCCGGCGGCTCGCATCGAATTCCACCGGAAGCGTGACGAGTTGGAAAATGGTCAGAACCAAGTAAACCAGAACCCCCAATTGAATGAGCCCGAGCATCCCGAAAACAAAACCGCCAATCAGGACGAACGGGAGCATTTGCGAGGCGATGTTCGTTACCGGGATCAGAGCCATTCGGAGCTTCAATGCCTTGTAGCCGACTTTGTGCTGAATCGCGTGGCCGGCTTCATGAGCGGCCACGCCGAGAGCGGCAAGGCTGGTCCCCCGGTAATTTTCGCTGCTCAGAACGAGCCGTTTGCGGATCGGATCGTAGTGGTCAGTCAGATGGCCGCCTGTTTCGGTGATTTCGATACCGGTCACTCCGGCCTTGCGCATGACCGCATCGGCGGCTTCGCGCCCGGTGATCCGTCCACGGGAAGGCATCTTCACCCACTTATTGTACGTGGAAGACACCTTATGTTGGGCGTATATTCCCAGGATGATCGTCGGGACGATGAGAATCAGAAACAAAGTCATTCCTTGCATTGTTTTTCAGAAGGTGGAAATTGCAACAACTGAGAAGAAAGAGAAAGCGAAAAAGAAAAAGTGTTCCCCAGATAAACGCAGAGGCAATAGGTTCACAGGGTGCTGTGATCGATGGGAAACACTCAAGAAGGGAGCGAACAGGTGAAACGTGACAAGTCCGGCACTCGAATCTGTTCCGCGCGACGCGGCGCTCTCCTCCCCTACGACTCACCACCGATGATCGGCGGCATGGGGCAGCCCAATCCGTCGGAGATTGCGCGCAGCAGTTCGCCTTCCTCCACCGCGAGTTTGCCGTCCGAGGCGACGCAAAACGACGCGGCATCAAGGAGACGCTTTTTCATCGGCGGAGTGATTGCCGCCAGGCGGTCCAGTGCTTTTCCGATCGCTTCGGGAGTACATGATTCTTCGGGAATGATCCGGACGTCGCCCCTGATCATGGAAAGCCGGGAGATCGCGCTTCCGAAGGCCTTGGTCGTATCCTTCTTCCCCGCATGGGAGAGGGCCGAGAGGACGATCGATATTTCGTTCGACACCGCCCGGAAGGAATGGAGTTGAGCGATTTTCGCCTTCTTCTCCTCGAAGTTTTCGTCGAGGTGACGAAAGAGGATCTTTTCAAGGCAGAATTCAAAGAGGGAAATCTTCTCGTCCGCGGCGATCAGCTCGCCGACGACGTCTTTGAAGTGGTGGTACTGTTCCAGAGAAAGCCGACGGAGAGCGGGCATCGAGATGTCGAGCAGAGGCAGGCGTCCTTCGGGCTTCAGACCGTCCATATCGGGCCGAAGTTTGTCGAGTTCGGAAAGTACCCGAGGGTCCGCTTTCTCCTTCAGGTGAGCGAGTTGTTTTTCCCGGACCGATTCATCCTTCGAAATCAGAAGAAGGTACACGATCGCTTTGGCGCCGAGCGTCTCGCGGGAGGCCTCGCGGACCGTGGCGGGGAACGATTCCAGGATCTGTGCCGCGCGCTCGCGGTGG
Source organism: Opitutales bacterium (assembly GCA_007130045.1). Taxonomy (GTDB): domain Bacteria; phylum Verrucomicrobiota; class Verrucomicrobiia; order Opitutales; family T3Sed10-336; genus PXDC01. The sequence goes on along the minus strand of SLTG01000044.1, from coordinate 17,198 downwards.
CCGCCGGCGAGTGTTCCGATGCTTGCCAGAAGGATTTCCGGCCGAACGGGAAGAAAATCGCCGCCCGGCAGAGGGCTTGCGCCTCCGATCGGTTGGCGCCGCCGCGGCGCGGTATGGGCTTCCCGTTGTGGTTGGTCGCGGAGCCGCGGGGCTTTGACGACCGGAAACTTTCCGTCGAAGGACGGATCGATCGTCCGGATGCGCTTTCTCAACGGCGGGTGGGTGGCGAACAGATTCGCGGTGGTCCGGGACAGCGCGTTCGCGAAAAAGAAATGGCCCGCCTCGACCGAATGGGCCGAACGGACTTGCCCATTGAAGGCCATTCCCCCGATCTTCCTGAGGGCTCCGGCGATTCCGGAAGGGTCGCGGGTAAACTGGACGGCGGCCGCATCTGCCAGGTACTCGCGCTGGCGGGACACCGCGCTTTGGATCAACCTCGCAAAAACCACACCGAGATAGCCGACGATCGTCAGGGCGATCGCCGCCGCGATCACGGCGAGGATCGCAGGGTGACCTCCGCCCCGGCCCCGGCTCCGGCTGGTTGAGGAAAATCCGCCCGTTCGTCGCGTGGAACTTCCGACAAACAGGCCGCGCAGGACGACCAGCCCGATCAGGTGAATGACGAGAATGCCGTTAAGGAGCCCCATCAGGCGCACGTTGAGGCGCATGTCACCGTTAAGGATGTGGCTGAACTCGTGAGCGATCACCCCCTGCAGCTCGTCCCGGCTGAGCGTCTCCAAAGCCCCGCGCGTGACCGCGACCGCGGCGTTGTCGGGCGACGTTCCGGCGGCGAAGGCGTTGATTCCCTTTTCCGCCTCCAGGACGAATATCCGGGGAACCGGCGTGCCCGAGGCGATGGACATCTCTTCGACGACGTTGACCAGGCGCCGTGCCGCCGGATCCTCCGTTGACGGATCGACGGGCTCGCCGCCCAACAGGGTGGCAACCTTGCCCCCGTCGCCGCGCAGTTCGATCACGCGGTAAGCGCTGCCTCCGCCGATGATCAGGAGCGTGATGCCGGCGGTCCACCCGAACAGCGGCCAATCCCAATATCGGAGGATTCCTTCATCGGCGATTCGCTGTCCCATGCGAAGATCGTGGCCGGCGAAATAGAAGGCGGTCACGATGATCGCGTATATCGCGATCATGATGGAGGTGATGGCGAGGAAGTAAAGCAGCAGAAGCAGGAACGTCTTTCGCTTCGCCCGGTCCTGGGATTCAAAAAAGTCCATTGCGGTTCGTAAGACATGAACGGCGGATCATGCGTGCGGGTCGTTTCCGTGCGAGACCGGGATGGGTTGACAAACCAAGCACCCCTAATTTCCGAACGACACTTTCGGCGCCTCGCGCTGTTCCGAGCTTTCGATTTCGAATAGCTGGGCGGCCTGGAAGTTGAAGGGGCCGGCGATCATGTTGTTCGGGAATTTCTCGCGTTCCGTGTTGTAGCGCATGACGGAGTCGTTGAAGGCTTGCCGCGCGAACGCGATCTTGTTCTCGGTCGAGGACAATTCTTCGGAAAGCTGGGCCATGTTCTGGTTGGCCTTGAGGTCGGGATATGCTTCGGACAGCGCGAAAAGCTTGCCCAGCGCGCCCGTAAGCGCGGTTTCCGCTCCCATCAATCCCTTGATCGCCGAGGCGTCCTCCGGGTGCGCCGCCGCCTTCTCGTTCGCCTGGCTGGCCGTGTTGCGGGCCTGGATGACCGCCTCAAGGGTTTCCCGCTCGTGACTGAGGTAAGCCTTGGCCGTTTCCACCAGGTTCGGGATGAGATCGTAACGGCGCTTCAACTGCACGTCGATCTGGGAAAAGGCGTTCTTGAAGCGATTTCTGAGCGTCACCAGCCGGTTGTATATGCTGACGGTAAAGAAAATCAGTGCGACGACAGCGACCAGTACAATGATTATCGGCAAATAGTCCATGGAGGTTTCGGTTTAATGGTTTTTCGTTGGTTGGGTGTCGCGGACACGTCGAATTCAACGATATCCGGATCGGAGGCTAGCATCTTTGTCTGAAAGAGCCAGAGTAAAAGAACGGTCGATTCAGGCGTTTGCCGGAGGTGTTTCGGGCGCCTTCCGGAGCGACCCGGCCGAGCCCTCCAATGTCCGCGTGAGGCATCGGTGAAGTCCCGGTGCCGCAGCTGATCCGGAACGCGGGATGCATTTTATGATGAAACTTTTGCAAAACACTCCGGTCAGTGATTGAATTCTTTTTTAGTACGTCGTTTTCTCCGGTTGAACAACCGGCTTGAGCGGACGGAGCACAGGATGATTCTTTCGCGCGGTGCGAGTTCGGAAAGGTATTTATGCAGCGGACACGGAGGATGTTGATGATTGTTTTCGGGGGGGCGCTCGCTCTCGCCCTCGCGGCTCTGTTTTACCATCGGTTCACCGAAGACGGGATGGATTCGGGACCGCGGACGGGCGGAAGCGTGGTGGCGGTTGAGGTGGCACCGCTTGAGACGGGAGCCATCCGGGACCTGCGGACCTTTACGGGGTCGTTGTCCTCACGTTCCAATTTCGACGTCGTTGCGAAGGTCGGAGGCCGGCTTTCCCGCTTGGCGGTTGACATCGGTGACGTCGTTGAACGCGGGGACGTGATCGCGCGGATCGACGACGAGGAGTTCCTTCAGGACGTGGCCCAGGCCGAAGCCGAGCTGGAAGTCGCCCGCGCCAATCTGGAGGAGGCGCGAAGTTCGCTGGAGTTGGCCGAACGGGAGCGCGACCGGGTGGAAGCGCTGCGGGAGCGACGGGTGGTGTCCATGTCCGACCTTGAAGCGTCCGAAGCCGCCGTTCAGGCCGAGCGCTCGCGTGTTCGCGTGGCCGAAGCGACGATCCTGCAACGCGACGCCGGCCTGCGCGCCGCGCGACTCCGTTTGTCCTACACCGAGGTCGACGCCCGTTGGGAGGGGGAGGGGGACATTCGCGTCGTCGGCGAACGCTACGTCGAAGAAGGCACCACACTGGCGCCCGGCGACCGGATTATTTCGCTTGTTGATCTTCAACGGTTGCGCGCGGTGATCCAGGTGACCGAACGGGATTACGAGCGAATCCGGATCGACCAGCCGGGCCTGGTCGCCACGGATTCCCTTACGGGCGAAACATTCGACGCGAGAGTGATGCGGCGGGCGCCGCAATTCCGCGAAACGTCGAGGCAGGCGCGCGTCGAGCTGGACGTTTCCAATCCCGATGAGCGCCTTATGCCGGGACAATTCGTCCGAGTCCGGATGGAGCTCGACCGTGCGGAGAATGCGGTCATTGCGCCGCGCAGCGCGCTCGTGCGGCGGGAGGGCGAACAGGGATTGTTTGTTATCGAGGGCGGGGAAGACGGTGAAACGGCTCGGTTTTACACGGTGCGGCCCGGTTTTATCGAAGGCCAATTGGTGCAGATCCTGGAGCCGCATCTCGAAGGGGACGTTGTCGTGCTGGGTCAGGACCAGTTGACCGACGGGGTCCGCGTGAACATCGTTGGCCGCCGGGAACCCCGTGAATCCGGTGATCCCGGTTTGACGCAAGTCGAGATCGAAGAGCGCGCGGAGGTCCGATGAACCTGTCCTCCTTCAGTATCAACCGGCCGGTATTCACCGTCATGGTCGCGCTGATCGTGATTCTTGTCGGTGCGATTTCGGTTTCCCGTCTTCCGATCGACCTGATCCCGGAGGTCGAGTTTCCGCGCCTGACCGTGGCCACGAGCTACGAGAACGCGAGCCCCGAGGAAATCGAACAGTTGATTACCCGGCCGGTGGAGGAGGCTGTCGCGGCCGTGCCGGGGGTGGAGGAGATTTTCTCGAATTCCCTTGAAGGCAACAGTCAGGTCACCCTTTCGTTTGTCTGGGGAACGAACCTCGACGAAGCATCGAACGACGTTCGCGACCGCCTGGACCGAATTCTGAATCGCCTGCCGCAGGATGCCGACCGTCCGCAACTCAGGAAATTCGACCCGAACCAGTTTCCGGTGATCATTCTCGGGGCGTCGAGCCGGCTCGATCCGATCGATCTGCGAACGTTGCTCGACAACCGGATCCGGAATCGGCTCGACAGGGTTCCCGGTGTGGGCGCGGTGGACGTATGGGGCGGCTTGGAGCGGGAAATTCGGGTAACGGTGGATCCCGAGCGGATTCGCGCTCTCGGCATATCGCTCGAGAGCATAGTCGAGCGAATCCGGGAGGAAAACATCGTCGTGCCGGCGGGCGAGATCGAAGAGGGGCGTTTTCAGGTTGCCCTACGCACGCCCGGCCTTCTTGCCAGTCTCGACGAGCTCCGCGATATCGTGGTGGCGAGGCGCGACGGCGCGCCTGTTTACCTCGCGCAACTGGCCGAAGTGCAGGATACTCACCGAGAAGTCACCCGGGTGACGCGCATCAACGGCGAACCGGGCATCCTCCTTGCCATCCGTAAACAATCCGGAACGAACACGGTTCAGGTCGTGCGGGATGTGCGCCGGGAAGTGGACCGGATCAACGCCGACTATGCCCAGCTTCACCTCACCTCGATTCGAGACACGTCGGAGTACATCGAGCGTTCGATCGCCAACGTGACGCGTTCCATTCTCTACGGCGGGATCCTTGCGATCGTCGTTCTGCTGTTCTTTCTTCGAAGCGTCCGCAGCACGGCGATTATCGCCACGGCCATTCCAATCTCCGTCATCGCTGCGTTTTCGCTGATGTATTTCCTCGGGTTGACCCTCAACCTGATGACGCTCGGCGGCATCGCGCTGGGAGTCGGCATGATGGTGGACAACGCGATCGTCGTCCTGGAGAACATATTCCGCCTGCGCGAAAAGGGGAGCCCTCCGCACAAAGCCGCCCACCAGGGCTCATCGGAAGTCGCCGCCGCCATCGTCGCCAGCACCCTAACGACCATGGCGATTTTTCTGCCACTCGTTTTCCTCGAGGGCGTGAGCGGGATAATGTTCAGACAACTCGCCTACGTCATCAGCTTCACGCTCCTTTGCTCCCTTATCGTCGCGCTGACCCTGGTTCCGATGCTGGCCGCCCGGGTGCCGCCCGCGACGGATGCGCCGCGCAGCGGGATCGCGGAAACAGGAAGGGGCATTCTGACATGGGCGGGCGCCCAATTCAAGCGCATGGAGGAAGGCTACCGTAAACTGCTCGATTCGGCCTTCCGAAACCGTACCGCCTGCCTGGGCGGGGCCGCGTTGCTGTTCGCCGGAACCTTTGCCCTGATTCCTCATCTGGGCACCGAATTTATGCCGGAGGCCGACGAGGGCGAGGTGCGTGTGAACGCCGAAATGGGCGAGGGCACGCGTATTGAGACCATGGATGCGATGATGGTGCGGATCGAGCGCATCGTTGTGGAAAACGTGCCCGAGATCGATAATATCGAGGTGAGGGTCGGTTCGTCCTGGTGGAGGCCGACCTCGAAGGCGCGAGGCGATGTCCGCGCCTATCTCGTGCCTCTTTCGCAACGCACCCGTTCCAGCGAAGAAATCGCCGACGATCTCAGGGAGAAGCTGCGCGATATCGCGGGTGTGGATATCCGGACCAGTCCCGGGCGCGGGCTCTTCCTTCTACGGATGGCTACTGGAGGCGGTGACGATGCCGACCGGCTCGGCGTGGAGATAACCGGGTTCGATCTCAATACGCTCGACGCTCTGACCGAACAGGTCAGCCTTGCGGTCGAGGGCGTCGAGGGAGTGACCGACGTCACGATCAGCCGCCAGGAAGGCGTGCCGCGCCAGTTGGTGCGGATCGATCGCGAGCGGGCCGCCGATTTCGGGCTCACAACGGGCCGGATCGCTCGCATGCTGAGGACCGCCATCGGCGGCACATTGGCCGGGGAGTTTCGCGACAACGGCGACGAGGTGCGTATGCTTGTGCGCCTGCGCGATGCCGACCGCATGGAGTTGACGGACGTGCTCGATTTGACGATTCCCAACGAAAACGGCGAACAGATCGCTCTTCGGAGTCTCGTGACGTTCGACCGGGAACCCGGACCGACGCAGATCGAACGGCGCAATCAGCAGCGTGTCGCAAACGTCGCGGTCAATTTTACCGACCGGGACCTCGGCTCGGCCAGCCGAGACATCATGGCGGCGGTTTCGGGAATCCCGCTGCCGCCGAATTACCAGATCTTCGTCCGTGGAGACTACGAGGAGCAGCAGAGAGCCTTCCGGGAGTTGATGCTCAGTCTCGTTCTTTCAATCCTGCTCGTTTACATGGTCATGGCGTGCTTGTACGAATCGTTGCGCAACCCCCTGGTCGTGATGTTCTCCGTGCCACTGGCTGCGATCGGGGCGATCGTGATGCTTTTCCTCACCGGGAGTACCCTCAACGTGCAATCCTACATCGGGCTGATCATGCTCGGAGGCATCGTTGTGAACAACGCCATCCTTATCGTTGACCAGGCGTCCCGGCTCCAGGTCGCCGGCGCGTCCGCTGAAGACGCCGCGCGCGAGGCGGGGCGCCGCCGTCTGCGTCCGATCCTGATGACGTCGCTGACGACTATTCTGGCGCTCACCCCCCTGGCCGCGGGGCTCGGAGAAGGGGCCGAGGCTCAGGCGCCGCTCGCCCGCGCGGTGATTGGCGGTTTGATCAGTTCCGCGGCGATCACTCTCTTTGTCATTCCGATCGTTTACACGCTCTTCAACCGGAACCGTCAGCCGGAAACGGTGCCAGTGGAGGAGGCGGAGCTCGCCGGGAATTGACGCCTGTCTCATTCATCGGGCGAAGATCCGTTAATCGCGCAGGCGTGAAGCCACAGATTTTCCCGAATCGGTCGGTTTGCGGCAGGGTTCGAGCGTGTCGCGCGAACTTGCGTTGACAAACTCCTGTGCAGGCAAATCCTCGGAAACCTTACAGCTTTGATCTGCGATGGGGACTTTCAAACGCTCCGCCGCATTGGGAGGAAGTAAATGTCATGTCGAACGATCCGTCAGGTAATTCATCGAAAACGAGTGTGAGCCGGGGCTTTTTTTGGGGCGAAGCGGCGATCCTGCTGCTATTCTGGCTGGTTATGAGCGGAAAATACGACGCGCTCCACATCGGGTTCGGCCTGATTGCGGTCGGAATTGTGATGTGGCTTCAATACCGTTCTCCGGGCAGCGCGGAGGAGAAGAAAGACAAGTCGCTGCTCGCGCATTTTCACCGCTTTCCGTTTTATATTCCGTGGCTGTCGGTTCAGATGATCAAGGCAACCTGGCAGGTGACGATTATCGTGCTGTCACCCCGCATGAATCTCGATCCCTGCGTGGTGGAGTTCAAGAGCGCCCAGCCTCATTCGGTGGCCCGTGTGACGCTTGCGAATTCCATTACCCTGACGCCCGGGACGCTGTCGCTGAAGGTTGACGGCGACCGGTACCAGGTGCATGCGTTGACCGGGCGCAATGCGGACGAGTTGCTGGAGGGGGCGATCGCTCGGCACATTGCCCGGTTGTTCGGCGCTTCGGGCGAACGGGCCGCCTACGACGGGAAGAGACTTGCGGAATTCGAGGACGATTAAATATGGAGATCTTCTTTACGGTCGCTACGATTGCGCTTGTCGGAATCATTCTCCTGCCGTTTTACCGGGTGGTTCGCGGCCCCACCGTTTTTGATCGGTTGCTCGCGATCGGGGCGATGGGGGCAAAGACCATCGGGCTGGTTTGCATGTTCGGATTCCTTTACGGCAGATTCGACATGTTCGCGGATATCGCCCTCGCTTATGCCGTGCTGAACTTCATCGCGGGCATCGCAGTCGCCAAGTACTTTCGCAGGGAAAGGGAGGCGTCATCATGAGCCTGTTGCAGATTGCCGTTTCGGTGGGCTTGATCGTTGTGGGATTGCTGATCATGCTGGTGGGAAGCATCGGCATCCTTCGTCTGCCGGATTTCTTCAGCCGCACCCACGCCGCCAGCAAGGTGGACACAACAGGAATTATTTTCCTTTTGCTCGGTCTGGTGGTCATCGAAGGGGTGTCTCTGGCCATGGCCAAGCTGCTCATCGCCATTGCGTTCATCATGCTGGCGAACCCCGTAGCGGTACACGCGCTCGCGCGGGCCGCCTGGCTCCGAGGTGATCGTCCGTGGCGGAAGGAAGAACGTGCTGAAACGAATGGGAAATGAACTGGTTGATCGAAATAGTGCTGTACCTGCTTCTGCTGACGACCGCATTTCTCGCGTTGTCCGTGAAGGACCTCCTGGCGGCCGCGGCGGCCGCAACGGCGTTCACATTGACCATGGCGCTGCTGTTTATCTCAATGGGTGCGATCGATGTCGGATTCACCGAGGCGGTGGTCGGCGCGGGCATCGTCGGGGTCTACTTCATCGCCGCCGTTTCTCAAACTTCACGGAGGACTCGGGATTAAGATCTTTAATTACATATTGCTGCTGGTTTTTGCGGGGCTGCTGATTCATGCGACACTGCACCTGCCGGCGCGCGGCGACCCGGACGCGCCGATGCACCGCGAACGGAACCGGGCCGGAGGACTGGTGGCCGGCGATTATTTCGTCAGGAACGCCTACCGCGACGCCGCCACCCCCAACATGGTGACCGTAGTCCTCGCCGACTACCGCAGCGTGGATACGCTCGGCGAAGTGATTGTCGTGTTCACCGCCGGCGTGTCGTGTTTTCTGATTTTGAGAAGAAGGAGGCGGTATGACTAGTCCTTCCCAGAGCGTGATTATCATTGTCGCCGGCCGTGCCCTCGCCCCCTTGATCCAGCTTTTCGGCATCTACGTGATCATCCATGGGCACTACAGTCCTGGAGGCGGATTTCAAGGCGGCGCGCTCCTTGCCGCCGGCGTTATTCTGCTTCGCATGACCGAGGGGCGGTGCGCGGCCCAGAGCGAGATTTCAACCGAGGCGGCCATTCCTGTCGCGTCGATCGGGGCGCTCATTTTTGCGGGGACCGGTCTTGTCACGCTCGCGTTCGGGGGCCATTACATGGACTACGGCGTCGTTCCGGTCCCGGGCATTGAGGAACCCATGGTGCGCTATTACGGCATCCTGCTGGTGGAATTCGGTATCGGTCTTGCCGTGATGACCGCCCTGGTGGCCATTTTCGACGACATGCTTGACGACCCGTCTCCGGAAAACGGTGACGTCGATGCGGGGAAACCCGCCGAGGACTTAAAGAGGCCGTGAATGTCAAACAGCCAGGAGGTGCTCGGCCCGGCAAACCGGACAATTCGTTTCTGTAATGATTGATTTAATACACGATTACTACGCTTATTGGGCGATCATGTTGCTTCTCGTCGTCGGACTTTACGGGATGCTGATGAAGAAGAACCTGATGAAAAAGGTGATCGGTATGATCGTATTTCAGAATTCCATCATACTCCTGTTTGTCACCGCCGCCTTCAAGTGGGACGCAACGGTGCCGGTGTTGAAGGAGGGTATTCCGGGAGATGTTTCTTCGAACTATCTCAATCCGCTGCCGCACGCGCTGATGCTGACCGCGATCGTGGTCGGTGTGGCGATCGTCGGCGTGGCCTTTGCGCTCCTCATCGCGATTTACCGGAATTTCGGGACCCTCGAAGAGGGCGAACTGACGGAAAGGATGAAGGGCGAATAATGGATCCGTGGGTACATCTTGCGGTGGCTGTTCTCCTGCCCCCGTTTTTCGGCGCCCTGGTGGCGGTTCTCTTCCCGGCACGGCGGACAAACCTGCCGTGGATCGCCGCGGTTGTGTCGTGCGGGTTAGCCTTCTTCGCGTCCGTGGCCGGGTTGATCTATGCGGTAACCGAAGGAACGGTGCATTACCACTTGGGCGGATGGGAGCCGCCGATGGGAATCGAACTGGTGATGGATCCGCTCTCGGCGTTCTTCTGTGCGGTGATCGCCGGAGTGGCATCCTTCGTCTTCATCCACGGCAAGACGGTTGTCGAGCGGGAGACGCCTGAGAAGGTGATTCCATTCTACAGCACCGCGCTTCTCCTGATCGGAGGGCTGCTGGGCATCATTCTCACAGGGGACCTGTTCAACCTCTACGTTTTCCTGGAGATCAGCTCTCTTGCGGGTTATGCGCTGGTGGCGATCGGCGACAAGCGGGCGCCTGTTTCGGCGTTTCGGTACCTCATTCTCGGGACCATCGGAGCTTCTTTTTATCTCCTCGGGGTTGCTTTTCTTTTCATGGAGACCGGTTCGCTCAATATGCGGGACGTCGCCGAAATCATTCCGATCGCGGGCGATTCGCCAGCAACGGTGGCGGGGCTGATCCTGATCGTATTCGGCATCGGTCTGAAGATGGCACTTTTCCCGATGCACGGATGGCTTTCCGACGCGTACACCCATGCGACGTCCACGAGCACGGCGATAATCGCGCCGATCGGGACCAAGGTGGCCGCTTACGTTCTGTTGCGGACGTGCTTCTACATGTTCGATCCCGAGTACGTGCGAAACGAAATCCCGCTCACCACCATAATAGGTTTCCTTGGTGCCGCGGGAATCATCTGGGGCTCGGTGCTTGCGATCGCCCAGAGGGACCTGAAACGCATGCTCGCCTACAGCAGCATCTCGCAGGTCGGCTACATCGCCCTGGGCGTGGGGCTGGCCTCGCCTTATGGAATGATCGGGGCGGTCCTGCACACGCTGAACCACGCGGTGATGAAGGCGTGCCTCTTCCTGGTCAACACGAACATCCTGGAGCGTTTTCGGCACACGCACATTCCGCGGTTCGACCGGACATACCGTATCCGAATGCCCTGGACGATGGCCGCCTTTACCGTTTCGGCGATTTCGATGATCGGACTTCCGCCCACGGCGGGGTTCTTCAGCAAGTGGTACCTTGTCCTCGGTTCGTGGGAGCGCTCGAATTACCTCTTCCTGGCCGTGATAGTGATCAGCAGCCTGCTGAACATCGTTTACTTCTTCCGGGTGTTGGAGAAAGTTTACCTGCGTACCGACGGCGAACCGTACGATGACCGGAACGAACAGGAGGACCTTGCCTTGAAGCGGGAGGAGGCGCGCGGGTCGATGCTGTTCCCGGTACTGTTTCTTGCGGTCGGTCTCCTGGTCATCGGACTCGCCAACGCGTTTATCGTCACTACGTTTATCCGCCCGATGATTCCGGACGGACTTTGAACCGATTGAAAATGCCGAACCCGATTTCCGCCTTTCACTGAGTCAATAACGTGTCATTGCCTGAAACTTACAGTTCTTCCATTCCATTTCTGGCCCTGCTGGTGTCGCTCCTGGCGGTGCCGTTGATTCTGTGGTCGTCGAAGCGACCGAACCTCAGGGAATTCTGGACTCTTCTCGCTGCCGCGATCAAGTTTGGTCTCGTCCTCACCCTCCTGCCGGGCGCCCTTGAGGGAAAAGTCGCCGAGTTTGTGCTCCTGGAGATCGCGGAGGGGATCGAGCTGTCCCTTCGCGCGGATTCATTCGGGATGTACTTCGCGCTGATTGCGTCGGGATTGTGGATACTGACGTCGTTTTACTCCATTGGCTATATGCGGGGCCACCACGAGAAGAAGCAGACCCGCTATTTCGCCAGTTTTGCCGTCAGCCTTTCGGCGACCATCGGCATCGCCTTTGCCGGAAATCTCCTCACTTTTATCGTGTTTTACGAGATGCTTACCCTGGCGACCTACCCGCTGGTAATCCATTCCGAGAACAGGAAGGCGATTCGCGCGGGCCGGCAGTACCTCGCTTACGCGCTGACGGCTGGATTGCTGATGGTTGCAGGGAGCGGTCTGATATACATGTTGACCGGATCGATCGATTTCGAGCCAAGTGGTATACTCGAAGAGGGAATGTTGGGCGCCGGCGGGATGCGGGTGTTGTTTTTTATGCTGCTGATCGGCGTCGGTGTCAAAGGCGGGATCATGCCCCTGCACAGTTGGCTGCCGAACGCAATGGTGGCGCCGACGCCGGTCAGCGCCCTGTTGCACGCCGTGGCCGTCGTGAAGTCCGGTGTTTTCGGGGTCGTGCGGATGGTCGGTTTCGTGTTCGGGCCCGACGTGATGGTCGCGTACGATCTGAATACGATCCTTGCGGTGTTTGCCGGGGCGACCATCATCCTGGCCTCGGTGATTGCACTGAGGCAGAACAATCTGAAACGCCGACTGGCGTATTCCACGGTGGCCCACCTTTCCTATATCGCCATGGGAGCCGCGCTGCTCAACGCCGACGGGTTCACCGGGGGCATTCTCCATATTTCGACGCATGCGACGATGAAGATCACGCTTTTTTTCTGCGCCGGCGCGATTATCGTTCACGCCCACAGGGAGAATGTGTCCGATCTCGACGGGCTGGGCCGCGCCATGCCGTGGACTTTTGGCGCGTTTACAATCGGGGCGATGGGTCTGACGGGGTTGCCCCCCGTCAACGGCTTCCTGAGCAAATGGTTTCTCTGCATGGGGAGCCTGGATGCCGGTCAAATCATTGTTCTCTGTGTGTTCCTGACCAGCGGACTGCTCAACGCGGCTTATCTGTTTCCCGTGGTTTACCGGGGATTCTTCCGGACTTCCGAAAAATTCGAGGGGCTGGGGGAGGCAAACCCCTTCATGGTGGTTCCGCTCTGTATTACCGCGGCCCTGTCCGTTGTTTTCTGCCTTTTCCCAAACCTGTTTTTCGGTTTGTTCGATCTGGCGACCGCGACGGTGGACGCGGTATTGAGGTGACGATATGCCGGAGACTTTTAATACGTCATGAACTGGAAATCCTGGACTCTGTTGGCATCTGTTTTGGTCGTTACATCGGCGGCGCATTTCCGGTACGATTCGGAGGCGTTTCCCGCATTCTATTTCGCGTTCGGCGTTGCGGGTTGTTTGCTGATGCTGTTCGTAACGAAGGTCGTGGCGAAAAAGACACTTTCAAGAAAGGAGGACTACTATGAACGGACTTGAGTTTCCTCCTGTCCTGTTCTTCCTCCTGGGGGCCGCGCTTCTGCCGATCCTGCCGGCTTCCTGGCGGGCGGGTGCCTGTGTGCTTTTTCCCGCGTTGGCTTTTGCGCATATTTCGATGCTTCCCGAGGGGGCCGAACTCCGGATTTCGTTTTTGAGTTACGAGTTGCTCCTGCTCCGGGAGACCGGCATGGGGAAAGTTTTCGGGATTGCCTTTACTCTGGTCGCGTCGGTCGCGGGGGTTTACGCGTGGCATATGCGGGAGTTGAAACAACAACTCGCGGCAATGCTGTATGCGGGTGGCGCGCTTGGCGTGGTCTTTGCGGGCGACTTCTTCACGGTTCTCGTCTTCTGGGAGCTGATGGCGGTGGCATCCGCTTTTCTGGTTTGGGCGGGCGGCACCCGGGAGGCGGGCATGGCCGGCTTCCGGTATCTGATTTTTCACCTTCTTGGCGGCAGCCTGTTGCTTGCGGGCATCGTCATGGAATTTTACGCGACGGGAGACCTGACCGTTCGGGCGTTCTCTGAAGACGTATCGGCCGGAAAAATACTCATTCTGCTCGGCGCTCTGGTGAACGCCGGGATGCCCGGCCTGCACGCATGGCTTCCCGACAGTTATCCTAAGTCCACCGTCACCGGAAGTATATTCCTCAATGCCTTTACGACAAAGACCGCCGTTTACATGCTGGCGGTATGCTTTCCGGGCTGGGAAGTCCTGGTGGTTTGTGGCCTGATCATGGCCCTTTACGCGGTTTCCTACGCCGTCATGGCGAACGACATACGCCTGATCCTCGCCTACCACATCATCAGCCAGGTGGGGTACATGGTGGCGGCGATCGGGATCGGCGGGGAGTTTGCCCTGAACGCGGCCGCAGCTCACGCGTACAATAATATTCTCTACAAGACCCTTATGTTCATGGGCGCCGGGGCGGTTTTGTTCATGGTGAACGAGACCCGCCTGACTCACCTGGGCGGGCTGGCCCGCCGCATGCCGTGGGTCGTTGTCCTGTACCTCGTGGGAGCCGCGGCGATTTCCGGTTTTCCGCTGTTCAACGGGTTCGTCAGCAAGAGCATGGTGATGGAGGCCGTGTACGGGCGTGAGCTTGCGTATTACCTTTTGGCGCTGGCGTCGGTCGGAACGTTTCTCAGCGTCGGCATCAAGCTGCCCTATTACACCTGGTTTTACAGAAATACCCAGCGGGAACCGGAAACAACACGGAGGGCGCCGGGAAATATGGTGCTCGCGATGGGGATCCTGGCGGTTGTGTGTGTTGCGTACGGTGTGTACCCGTATCTTCAGTACGCACAATTGCCTTATCCGGAGGATTTCTTCGCCTACCGGACGGGATTGGTCGTCAAGGCGCTCCAGCTACCGTTGGGAACATTTGTTGTCTTCTGGTTTGTGCGTCACAAGATCCTGGGCGAAGCGAAGATAGTCCTCGACACGGATTGGCTCTACAGGACGCCGGCACCCGGGGTCGGAATGGTGGTTCTGGGCGGGGTGAATCGTTTCTTCAGCGCCTGTGAAGCCGGCCTTGACCGGTTGATTTCCCGGATCGTGCCATTATTCAGGAATCCCCTGAGGACGCTGCGGATCAACCGGAACAGCGGCGAATATTTCCATCCCGAAGCCGACCGCTTCCCGCTCGGAACGAGCGTGGGTTTGACCCTCCTCGTCATCGTCGTGGTTGTTTTCGCGAGCCTCTGACCTCCGGGCAGTCCCTCCCTTCTCCCTGCCCGCCAATACGATCAATCGAAAACCTCGATGACATCCCGGAACGTCTTGAAATCCGCTTCGTTGGCGGTCGCCAGGCGGGTGAGGCCGTGGGCGACCATGGTGGCGACAATGTTCGCATCGTGAATTCGCTTTCCCCGCAAACGGTGCTTGCGAACGAGTTCCCGGAGGCGTTGGTTTACCGCATCGCCCTCCTCCAACAACCGGACGCAACGCGAAAACTCGGCCACATTGCTCAGGGCGTCACCTGGGCCCATTCCCAGCCCGTTTGCTTCGACGGGACGGGTGGCGACCACCAGAAACTCGCGGACGACCTGGCCGCTCGCAAACAAGCTTCGTTTGCCTGAAAGACCCTCCTCCAGCAACCGCACCGCCCTGGAGTGAAAATCCCGGCTTTCGTCGCACCCGGCCAGAAGCACATTCGAATCGACAAAGCACTCCTCAGCGACCTTCGTCACCATAAATCTCCTTCCTGCGCCAGGTCCCCTTCGCTCCGGTCTTCACCTTGCGCAAGCTCAGGCGCGCAGGTTCTTTCAAATCGGTCGGCTCCATGCGTGCCGCCTCCTCCAACAACAGTCGCAGTTCCTTTTGGAGGGAGCGACGGTGCCGCTCGGCCCGCCGCTTCAATCCGGCAAGCGTATCCTCCGGCAGATCCCGGATGTGCAGCGATTTCATACAAGTAGCAAAATGGATCCATTTGGGGAACCTGTCAACCCCCGCGTGGCAGACGCCAGTGCCATTCGGGTCAGCCCTAACTGTTTTTTACTCGTGAAAGCGGTAAGTGTTTGCGCGACCACCCCTTGGCGGTCGGTTCTTGTTTGAGGTGGAAGGAAGAGGCGGTTGATTGGGACAAGGTTGCTTGGGTCTGAGCCCTCACGGTTTTCCCTCGCGGTTGGCGGGTGACCTCCTTCAATCTGCCGGCCTTCCGGGCCGATGCGAATTTCTCACTTAATGAATCGACGAATTCGCCGATTCGGGATAGAATGAGGTGTTTTTGGAACTGAAAGAGGAATAGCGAAAGGAGAAGAGTAAGATGAATTCACGTTTTCATATTGTTAGTTTGGCAGTGCTCGCTGCGGGTCTTATCGCGGGTGGGTGCGGGAATGATGAGGAGCCGCAACCCGGCGCGGGAATGGATGATCTTCGTGAAGGTATGGAGGAAAGGATTGAGGACGCGGGAGAATTTACCGAGGAGGGCCGCGACTCTTTCGTCCGGGAAATGGAGGAGATGAAGGCCCGGTACGATGAAGAGATCGAAGAGCTGTCCGCGAGGGCGGAGGATGCCGAAGACGAAGCTGCGGAGGCGTACGAGGCGGCGAAGCAGGAACTCGAGGAGGCGCGTGAGGCTTTGTCCGAAACTCTTGAGGAGGCTCGCGATTCCGGCGCCGATCAATGGGGCGCGCTCAGGCGGAGTCTTTCCGATGCGGCGGACGCTGTCGGCGACGCTGTTGAGGATGCGCGCGAAGCATTGGAGGGGGAATAGAAGGCGCTTCGCTCGATTTCTTTCTTCGCTTGTGCCCCGTCTCCCAGACGAGGAACTCCTCGGGATGGAAACGTTTCGGCGATTGTGGTGAGCAGCCGTCGATCTGGCGGGCCACAACGTATTTGTTCGTGTGGATCTCGAGGCCAAGCTTGATCACTTCGCCCTGATCGTTAACGTTCCGTTTGGATGGCATGAAAGGTTTTATGAGTGTTATCGCTCGTCAGGCCTGGGCGCTCATCGCCACCTGACAAATCCCATGTGATCCTACGATTCATCATAACGTCTTGTGGAACTCGTGGCGAGCCTCTGACCGCCGGGGGGGCCACGCCGTAGATGTGCCGCCTACCGTTGTCGATGCTATCCGTATCCGATTTATGGGGTTATAAGTCAACTTTTAATTTAAGGGCTGACCCTTACGGATTAGCCGCAGGCGCGGTTTTTCACGTCCGGAGCCTCGGTTTGCGGGGTCCCGAAGCTTCGGGATAAACTCCCTTCTGTGGCGAAGGCGACCATAACAGGTTCGCCGCAATCATGGGATTTGCGGTCCGGGCGGGGCAAGCTTTTTTCAGCCGGAACCGAAGGCGGCTAAAAAGGTAAAATCAGCGGAACAGCTCGCTGTGAGAGCCGGTGCGCACAAGGATCAGGTCGGTTTCGGTCTTCCGGTAAACCAGCAACCAATCGGGATTAATGTGGCACTCGCGGCAACCGGCATACTCTCCGATCAGGTTGTGATCGCGATTCTTCGGCTCAAGCGGCTCGTTATTGGCCAGCCGATCGATCACCGCCAAAAGATCCTCCTCGTTGCGATTGGAGGATTTCAGCTTCTTCAAGTCCTTTTTGAACCGGCTCTTGAAGACAACGTCAAGCATCATCAACGAGGTCTTTAATCGCTTTCCGGACTTCGCTCATGCTCTTGTAGCGTGACAAGCCTTCGAGCGGTTCGTTGATCGCTTCGATCGTCTCCGCATTGGGCAGGTGACGAACGAACTCGACGACCTTTTCGCGCTCCTCTTCGGGGAGGCGCTTGATCTCTTCGATGACTTCTACTGCGTTCATGAGGATCAATATCGGCGATTTTTCCGGATTCTTCAAGTTTCTCCCTTTCTCCGAGAGGTAGATCGTGGCGGAGGCTCTTTTCTGCAGGGCCTGAGTTCTGACCCGGTACGGGGTGCGACCGGGAAAGATGCCTCGATAATTCCGGCG
>SLTG01000054.1 GCA_007130045.1 Opitutales bacterium | reverse complement strand
TATATCGGGGGAGCGATGGACGTTCGTCATTCGAACGGAAGCGGGATCGCGGGAACAGGGGATCAGTGGGGCATCATCTGGTTTCCCGGCATTACGAACGGGCAGACTCCTTCATCGGGCGATTCGTACGGATTTTTTACGCACGATAGCCTGACGATCCCTCCCGCCGGGGAAACCGCGTTCTACGGGGATTTCATTCCCCAGGATATCAAAACCGCCGATTACACGATCGTTCCGGAGCCCTCCGTTTACGCCGCCGCCATTGGACTCGGGATCCTCATATTCGTGTTCGTTGTCCGTCGCCGCGGAAATCATTGAGAAAAAGGCTGCTGGAAGAAAATAATCCGCTTTCTTACTCCCCATTGACCTGAAATCCGTCGGGCCAGCCCGACGGATTTCAGGGTTTGGCAGAATTGAGTTGATCCGAGGCAAACTGATACTACGTTATGGACGTATATCCGGGTCAAACTCAGTTCCATGCCAGCCAGCCACTCACCCACACTAAAAGAGCCGTCAGCCGTTCGTTACTTCAAGAAGATGCTGATCCGGTTTGGATTGGCCAAGAAGCTCAAAGATCGTAAGGGAGCGATCTATTTTCAGGTAATCTGGAAACGGATCGTCATCCTGTTGGCCGCTCTGGCGATTTCCGGGTACAGCATTCTGGTCGCGGGCGCCTATTTTTTTATCAAGTACGAGCGCGATTTCGCGGAAATTCGCTACTTCGACCTCTATTTCCCTCATCGATGGGACAATTACAGGGTGTCCCGGGGCGATTACTACATCGACCGTGCGCTTAGGATTTTCGGGGGTGACGAGGAGATCGACGGACACCCCTTCCTCCTGTTGCGGACCGGAGTCGGCCTGTCTCCCGACAACCGGGACGGTCGCCTTGAACTGGCCCGCGTTTACGAGCAGATCGGCCAGTTGCCCACGGCAATCCGGGTCATGGAGGGGCGTCTGAATGAGAATCGGACGGACACGGAGTACCTCCGAACGTACTTCATGATGCTTTTCAACGACATCCAGGACGCAACGGTCATCGACATGGGCGAACGCCTTCTCGCCGAAAGCGGGGAGGGGAACGAGCGTCGCGATCACATGGTCTCCACGGCAGTCGCCACCGCGTATTACTACCGGGGCGAGCCCGAGCGGGCGGAAGAGGTGATCGACGAGTACGGATTGCTGGATTCGAGAGACGGCCTTATCCTGCAAACGCGGATCGAATGGGACCGCGGCGAGCGCGATCTTGCCATTTCGCGCCTGGAGCAGACGCTTGACGCGGGCCGCGCCGACCATGAAGTCTATTCCCTGCTTCTGGATTTCCTCATTGAGTCCGGCCGGGACGAGCGGGCGTCGCGATTCGCCCTAATGCAGCATTTCAACGATCCACTCGGTCACGAGCCCTTGCTTGGGCTTATCCGGGTCTATAATCAGATCGGTGAGATGGACGTCGTCAGGGAGGAAATGGAGTCTTATCTGACGGAATTCAGACGCAACGAAGAGGCGATGCACGGACTGAGCGCGCTCGTTGGGCATTGGGGAGACTACGGCATGGCCGAACGCGTCTATCGGCATTGCGAAGCGCAGGGGATGGATACCGAACCGCCCGCGTTTCACTGGGTGCAGGCTCATGTCGTTGCGGGCAATTACCGGCGCGCGCTCAACGTGGTGCAGACGTGGGACGAAGTGCCGCGCGAATGGGAGCGTGGCTACGCGGTGCCGCTTCGGGCTCAGCTCGCGGTGGCCCAATTCGGCGCGGGAAACCGCGGCGAAGGAGAATTGGCGATCGGGGAGCTTTTCTCCGAGGGTTTACTGCGTCCCCAGCAGTACGCGCTGATCGCCGACCGACTGACGGAGATGGGCGAGTTCAGCCAGGCCCGCCGGGTGCTCACCCACGTTCGCAATAACTATCCGCGGTACCAAGCCGCGCTTCCGATGCTGATCGAACTCGACATTGAAACCCATCACCTCGCCGACTTGCTGGCGAACGTGCGGAGGTACATAGCGATGCGCCAGCCGTCCCGGGAGGTGCTCGAAAAGGCGTACGCGTACATCGGAAGCGATCTTTTTCTTTTCCAAGCGGAACGTGAGGATGTCCTGATTTCATTGGAGGACGTTTTGCGGGAGACTGGATAACGAAGTGATAAGGAAATCGGGGTGAAGGAGGTAGTGGCGGATTGGCGGTTTTTGAACGGCGGTGATACCGTTTATCGTCCCGGTCGCCGGAGTCTTAATGCGATGCGGGGTTGCTGATTTCCGCAGGGGAATGTAACTTTGTTTGTTTTCCGGTGATTAGTTTTATGGAGGCCAATAGACCGAGGATGCCCTGCACGCCGTTGAAGAATCGCTACCGAATCACGCTGAAAAGCGCGAATAACAAGAATCGCTCGAATTCGCCGAATTCTGTCGCTTTTACGCTTGTCGAAGTATTGGTGGCGCTTGCGATCTTCGGAATGGCGGTCGTGGTCTTGGGCTCGGCGTATGTGAATGTGCTCACGAGTTACGAATCGATTCGCAGGGATCAGGTTCGGGAACAGGAAATGGAGTTTGTGTTTTTTCGCATCCTTTCGGTTCAAGTCCGCGAACAATTCGAGCAGGGAGGAACGGTTGAAACCCTTCATTCGGGAACCTTTGATTGGGAGGCGCGTTTGGAGCAAACCGCTGTCGCGGATCTGTTCAGGGCGGAAATAACCGTCGGGATTCCCCCGATCGCGTCGGGCGGCGGCCGGCGTGAAGTCACCGAGACTTTCATTCTTTTCCGTCCCGGATGGGAAGAGGCTTCGGAACGGGACCGGCTGCGCCAGGAATCACGTGAACGGCTCGTGGAAAGTCGGGAAGCCTATGAAAGAGGTTGATGGTGAACCGGCGAATTGACAAAGAGGACCAGGGATCGACACCTGGGGACAGGGAGCGAAGCTGCTTGCTCCAAAGCAGGCCTGTCCGTAAGGACGGGGAGGGACGGCGCGCGGCGAGCGATGGAGTGACGGCGGGTTTCAGCGGAAATTCGGGCAAGAGCCGATCGGACGGGTTTACCCTGATCGAGACACTCCTGGCGCTCTTTCTGGCCGCTACGGTCCTGGTGTCGGTAAACATGTTTGTGTTTTCCATGGGCGAGCTTTGGGGGCGGGGCGGCGACGACCGATTGTTCGACCGGCACGTCAACGGGGTCACCCGGTTTCTGCAGAACAACATCAATCACGCGACCGTGCGAATGCGGACCGACGGCGAGAACGGGGCTCAGGGCAACCTTTCGGCGGCCTATGTCACGACGCTTCCCTATGACGGAGGAATGGGCGACCTCTATATCGCGTTCGAACTCATGGAGAGTCCGGGTATATTTCTGTGGCCGGAAAACCCCCTGCCGTTTGTCGTGTGCTACCTTGAGTTTTCCGCCGAAGACGGATTGGCGCTGCTTTGGCATTCCCGCCTGGAACAGGGGTTCGAAGACGATCCTCCGAGAAGGACCCTCCTCACTCCGTTCGCGCGCGAGCCGGTTTACCAGTACTATGACCCGGAGTCGGAAACCTGGAGCGAACGCTCGGATTTCGAGCTGGATGACGAGGGAGAGGAAATCCTTCCGGATCGGATCAGGATTCCGTTTGTTTCCGAAAAACGTGAAACGGAAAGGATAATCACACTGTCTGGACGAAAGAGAGGCGTATTGAGCTCGGTGATTCGGCAATGAACGAATGTACGTACAGGACGGTAACCCGCGGGACTTCGGGTTTTTCCCCCGCGGGTTTGCCATTGAGGACCGGGGCGGCGAGTCCATGGAGTAACCGGCCGCCCCCGGCGATTGCGCGCCGGCCGACAGCGCGACCGGATGCTCCCGAAGCAGGCCTTTCGGTCAGGACAGAGTCCGGGAACCGGCGTGGCGCGGTGCTTGTGTTCACGCTGGTCATGATTTTCATGACGACGGTGGCGATATTTCTCTTTATCGAGAAATCGATCTACGAGATCCGTTCCGAAGCCATTCACGCCGAGCACGAGCGCCTTCGTCCCCATGCCTATTCGGTACTCGAGGCGCTTATGGCCGTCATGCTCGACGTGAGGGAAATCGACGGCACGTTTCACGATTTCCGTCAGGGCTGGAACGATCCGTTGGAATACGCGCGGTTCGAATTGCCGGGAGGCATGACCGCGAGCGTTTCGTTTCGCGACGAATCGGGATTACTCCCGCTGCCGCGGATGACACGTGACGACTTGATTCTCCTGTTTGAAGAACTCGGGTACGATCCGATGCGGATTGAAGACCTGGCCGACGCGCTTCTCGGGTGGATGGACGAGAGCCAGGACCAAAGCCAATTGGGGAGCGGGTTCTCTTCCTACGACCAGGGCGAGCTGCCTTACCTGCCCAGCTATGAGCCGTTGAGGAGTTTTTATGAATTCGCAGCGATAGACGGGTTCCGGGAGCTCTTTTTCGATTCCGGCGGAGCGCCGACAGACGAGTTGTACCGGTTTGCCTCGATGGTTTCCCTGATGGATTTTCAGCAGGTGAACGTGAACAGCGCCTCCTCCCGGGTTCTGAGGGTCTGGGGGAGGCTGTCCGACACCCACGAAGTGATCTCGGCGGATCAGTTCCGCGAGGAAACGCTCGGCAACGAAAGCGCCTATTTCCAGAACCTCGGCGAGGCGAACTCGGAGCTCGGGACCAGTTTGCCCGGGGGACGATTCGGAACGAATATCCGGTACCTTCGCGCGAACATTCGCGTGTCCAACGGAAGCATGGAGCACAAGCTGAGCGTCCTGTTCGATCTCGACACTCCCGCGGAAATCGTCCAGGACGAGCAAAGTGAAAACCAGAACGTGTCGGCTTCGGACCATGTCCTTCAAAATTATCCGTTTACGGTCTTGGAACTTCGCGAAAATGCAGGTATTCTTTTTTGATTAACATGGTTTCTCTCCGAAGAACTTTTTCGGTCGATACGCTGGAAAGAAAGCCGACGGTGATCTTCGTGCCGGGCCATCTTTTCTTCGCCAAAACAGTGGATTTGCCCCAGGGCATGGACCGGATTGAACTGGCGTCCTTTGTCGAGATTTCGATCGAGGAACACGCGCCTTTTCCGGTGAGCCAGGTGTATTACGGGGCCTATCTTCCCGAAGGAGCGGAGCGCGCCCTGATCTATGCCGCCTATCGCAGGCGATTTACCGCAGGGGAGAAGGAACTTTGGGAAGATGCCGACTTGGTGCTTCCGGATTTTGCGAGCCTTGCCGGTTTGTCTCCTGAAGAAGCTTCCCTCTGCGTTCTTGTTCAGGAGGGGTCCGTGAGCGGGCTTTATTTTGACGGAAAAAGTTCCGCTCCCTCCGAGGTGTATTCGCGCCACCTGGACGCCGAGGGGACGGTCGAGCAACGCAGGGAGGCGGTTTCTAAATTCGTCGAGCGGTTCACCTCCGCGTACGGGAGGATTCCGGTCGGGTACTATCGCCGGCGGGGCGAGGTTTCGAAACACAAAGGCAGGGTTTACTTTTCGGTTGTGGAAACCGACGAAACCGGAGAAGCGACGGATTCCGGGGCGGTGAAGCAGCCGTCCGTTGAGCGCACCGTGGTTTCTGCCATGGATGTCAGGGACAAGGAATTTTTGGCCGACAGAAACCGCCTGGCGGTTCGAAACGCCTGGTTGTGGCGCTCCACCGTCTCGCTTGCCGTCTTTCTGGGATTGCTCCTGCTCGGTGAGGCGATCCTTTACAGATCCCAGGGAGTGCTCGTTCGCATGCGGGAGACGCTGGAAAACCGGGCCGATGACGTGGCGGTGATTCAGGAGCAGTTGGAGCTTGCGCAACGAATGGAGGAATTGGGGCGCAACCAGCTTCGACCCTTTGAGATGCTCGCCATTGTCAACGATCTGCGGCCGTCTTCCGTGACCTTCACAGTGGCGCACACCAATGGATCGAATGGACTTGTGATCGACGCGATCACAGGGAACCCGGACGATGTCAACGCGTATGTGACGGCGTTGCGGGAATCGGGAGCAATCGACCGGGTGGAGGTTCCGCGCAATGTTGTGTCGGGGGGCGAAAGCACTTTCAGGCTTGATTTGACGTTCAACCGGGAGGCATTGCAGCCCGCCTCGGAGGTGGCCGATTTGCCGGCGTCCCGTCTGGCGGCGCGATCATCCGGCGCGGAAGGAGGGGACGGGCAATGAAATCGCTGTTTATTGCAAGGAGCCGCCGGGAACAATACATGGTGATCCTGTTCCTGCTCACCATCGCGGTGATCTGGGCTTTCAATCTGACGGATCGCGCGGGCGCCGTTTCGGACCGGCGCGGTTCGGTCGCCCGTTTGTTGACGGAGCAACAGGTTTACCTCGACGATGCCGATGAGATCGAAGCGAGGATGCAGGAAGGGATCGCAAACCTGGATCCGGAGCGAACGCTCGACCCACTGAGGTTGCAGAGCGAGCTCAACGCAATCGCCCGGCGCTACGACATTGTTCCCGACATCGCGACGCCCGCCAGCGAATCGGGCGATGTTTTTTCGTATCACAGCGTCCGTATAAATGTTTCGCGCGCCCAGATGGATTCATTGATCCGCTTCGCGCGGGACGTCCAGCAAATGTCGCCTTACTTGGGACTCGAAGAGGTCGCCAATCTTCGTCCGGCCTCCGGCAACGACCCGAGATGGCTCCAGGCTCGTTTCACAATTTCTTCCGTCGAGCTGACCCAATAGACGCGCAAAGTTTAAAGAAATTCGTCAACTGCAAATAAATAGAAAGCCGGTAATTGTTTATGACTTCCTCCGCAAGACCCCCTTTTTTTATCCGATCGCTGTTTCCATTCTGTCTCGCGCTCTGTGTTTTCGGCGCTCCCGTGCTTGCTCAGGAAGAGGACGACTCCATTTTCGATTTCCCCACGTTTCCAGGAGAAGGAGAGGATGAGTCTGACGCTCCCGAGATGGAAGAGCAGCCGATGATCGACCGCATCGTTTTCAGGGACGACTCACTCGACCAGGTGCTGACGTTTCTCGAGCGGCTTACGGGTCGTGCGATCATTCGCCCGCAAGCGCTCCCCGCGACATCGATCACCTTCAACAGTCAGCAGCCGCACACCGTTTCGGAAGCCGTTGATATTTTGTTGAGCCTGCTCAGCATCAACGGGATCACCGTAGTGACGATGGGTGACGATTTTCTTATGGTCGTTCCCGCCCAGCAGAGTCAGCAGTACGGGCCGGAACTGATGCTGGATTCCGCCATGGATGAGAACGTGAGCGGACGAGTGGCCAGCCGCATTTACCAATTGGAGTTTCTGCAACTCGATGAAATTCTTCCTCTTATTACGCCTTTTCTCGATCCGCAGCTCGGCAGCGTGGTGCCGATTGAGAAAGCCAACTCGATGCTGGTGACGGCATCGGTGAGAAATCTGCAGCGAATCGAGGCGATCTTGGAGGCCGTGGACCGCCCGATCGGCGGCAAGCTGGAAACCAGGTTTTACAGCATCCGGTATGCCAGCGCCCAGGAATTGGCCGCCCGGATGAACAACATACGGCAGAACGTGCTGCAGCGGGAAATCAGCACGAGAACCATGATTGAGCCCGACGAACGAACCAACCAGATCATCCTGATCACTGATCCGAGAAATGTGGAGATCTTTGACCGTTTCGTCGAGCGAATGGACGTGCAGACCGCTCCCCGGACGCGGAATGAAGTGATTCAGCTCAGGCACGCCCAGGCGGTCGACGTGGCCAGTCTTCTCGCTCAGTTGGTGTCTCAGCAACTCGGCCAGGCTGCGGCCGACCGGGTTCAACTGGCCCCGGAAAGGAACGGCCGGCCGGAGCCTGAAGCGCCTCCCGAGCCGCAACCGAATGGCGATCCGCCGGCGGAGCGCGAACCCGCCCTTCCCGATATTCAGGCAATCGCCGAAGACATTCTCGAAGAGACAGGGTCTGATTTCAGCAGCCTTTTAACGATTCTTGCCGATGAGAGGACAAACTCCCTTCTTGTCTCCGGCACCGCGACGGATATCGACCTGATCGAGGCGCTCGTCGCCAAGATCGACATGGTTCTCGCTCAAGTCCGGATCGAGGTCTTGATCGTTGAAGTCACGCTCAGCAAAGACCGTGGCCGTGGGATCGATGCGTTCGGGTTTGAGTATACTCGAAACGAAATCGGGCGTGACAGTGGCGCGATCGATTTCGGGGGTAGAGGGTTTTCGTTTGGCGCTGCGGGAACCTTGCGGGACTTTACGATCGAGGGCGTCCTTGGAATTGCGGAAAGCAAAAGCGAAATCGAAGTGCGCTCCGCGCCGACCATCGTCACGACCCACAATCAGGAGGCGAGAATCTCGGTAGGGGAACAGAGACCGGTGATTTCTCAAGCCGTCACCGAAGGTCAGATTACGGGACTCCGTTCGACTGTGGACTTCAGAGAGATTGCGATCGTTCTGGAGGTGTTGCCGTTGATCGGTCCGGATGGGATCATTCAGTTGGAAATCAACCAAACCGTTGACAATGTGATCGATCAGGTGCAGATTGGCGGTAATCCGCAGCCGGTTATCGGAACGAAACAGGCAAATTCATTTGTAAGTGTGGCGAATGGAGAAATGGTGGTTTTGGGCGGATTGCAGAGCGAGGAGATGCTTGAAACCCGGCGCAGAATGGCGATTCTGGGATACATTCCTCTTTTAGGTCGCCTCTTTTCGCCGACAAGTCATGAGACGCGCAAAACCGAGCTCTTGCTTTTCATCCGTCCGACCGTACTTGCCAAGATCGGCGACGGTGACCTCGACGCCCGCGGAATGATCGACCGAATGTCCCAGCCGGAAAAGTTTCGCGAGTTTATCGAGAGAACCGAGCTGGATCCGCCGTCAACGCGGGACGAGCGACTGGCACCCGCTCAGCGTTCGCAAAGAATTCACTGACACCAATGAAAACACAACAAAAACAGTCAGGTTTGATCTTCGGGGCAAGGCTTAAACGCGCGCCCATGGCGGGGTTGATTGCCGCCTTCGTTATATCCGGAGGAATGCTGGCCGGCGCCGAAACCCGGTCGCTGGTCGAGAATTCCCCGTTCCTGCCCGAGGGATTCGTTCCGCCGGCCGATCGGCGCCAGCAGCCCGCTCCGGAACCGCCGCCGGAACCCGAGTCCAGTCCGTTGGATTCGATCGAATACCGCGGCATGTACGCCTTCGGCGGGCGGCATCACTTCAGCTTTTACGATTCCGAAAATCAACAAAGCTTCTGGCTCACGTCCGACCAGATGGACGACGAATTCGTCGTGGTCGAATTTGACGAGCGGGCCGATTCAGTCGTAATGCGGCACGGCGATGTCGAGCGTCCTATTACGATGAGAGAGTCCCAGATACGCGAACTTACCGGGCGGCAGGCGCGCGCGCAGCAGGCCGGCGCCAGCAACGATACCCAAACGCAGGCGGAACGCCAGCAGCAGCTTCGTGAGGCCGCCGAGGAACTTCGACAGCGACGGGCGATACGCACACCGCGGAATTAACGCAATGCCTTGATGATAATCGACGAACGCAAGACTTGCCTCCAGCGGTTAACAGGGGAACAGCGGGAACGATTGATGGCCCTTCCGCGCCCCCAGCGTTTGCCCGCACTCGCCGAGATGCTCGGTGAATCCGAGGACCAGGCTCTCGAAAGGCTTTCGGCCGAGTCCGGCCTGCCGATCGAGCTTCCGGAAGAAAACGGATCAACCGCGCTCGGCGAGTTGCCGGCGCGCTTGCTCCACGAGTACCAGTGTATTCCGTCCAAAGCCTCGGAGAACGGTACTCTTTGCCTGATGACCCTTTGGCCCCCGGAACCGGGAATGGACGACTGGATTTACGCGGTTTCGGGCCGGGAGGTGAGCTGGAGGTTGGCGTCCGCTGAAAAAGTATCCGATTTTCTTACCCAGCATTTGGGCGTCGGTTTTGATACGCTTGATGACGCGACGCTTGACGAGATCGACGAGCGCGATGCCGAGGTTGAGGAGGAGGAAGACCAGACCGCCACGATCGTGCGTTTCGTCAACGACGTCGTCAGCCAGGCGGTGCGCGACGGTGCGACGGACATTCACGTCGAGCCGCAGGAGGAGGAGTTGCGCATTCGTTACCGGGTGGACGGCATGCTTGTTTCCGTTCCCGTTCCCGAAAATCTGCGGCGCTTCCAGGATGCGATCATTGCGCGGGTCAAGATCATGTCCAAGCTGAATATTTCCGAGCGTCGCCTGCCGCAGGACGGTCGCATCAATTTCCGCGTGGGAGAAAACCTCCTCGATATTCGTGTTTCGACCGTTCCGACGATGTACGGCGAAAGCGTCAGCCTTCGCCTGCTCAACAAGAAGTCCCTCCCGTTTACCATGGAGGAGATCGGACTCCTGCCGCGCGACCAGCAAATAATCGACAGAGTGTTGGTGATGCCGCACGGCATTGTCCTGGTCACCGGCCCCACGGGGTCGGGAAAATCCACTTCGCTAAACGCGTTTATCCGCCAGATCAATTCGCCCGAGAAACGCATCATTACGATCGAAGACCCGGTCGAGTACGAGGTGCCGGGCGTCAACCAGATGCAGGTGCGGCCTGAGATCGGACTCGAATTCGCCGACGCCCTCAGGCACGTTCTCCGTCAGGACCCGGACGTGATCATGGTCGGTGAGATCCGGGACCGGGATACCGCCGATATCGCCATCCGCGCCTCGCTTACAGGCCACCTTGTCTTCAGCACGCTTCACACCAACGACGCGCCCGGGGCGCTCACGCGCCTGATCGATATGGGGATCGAGCCCTTCCTGGTGGCGTCCGCGGTCGAGATCGTGATCGCTCAGCGCTTGATTCGCCGGCTTTGCAGGAATTGCCTGCGCATGGAGAAGGCGGATGTTACCGCGCTGAAGGGACAACTGGCGCTTTTGGGGGTCGATCTCGCCGAGGCGGATGCCGTCGATGAGCTGGCGGTTTCGCCGGGATGCCAGCGGTGCCGGAATTCGGGGTTCAAGGGGCGGCTTGGAATCTTCGAGGTGCTTCGTGTGAATGAAACTCTTCATGAGTTGATCGTGACCGAGCAGTCGGCGCGGGCCATCCGGAAGCGGGCAATGGAGAACGGTATGCGCGATCTTGCTTTTTGTGGATGGGAGCAGGTTAAGTTGCGGAATACCACGATGGAGGAGGTTCTCCGCGTGACCTCTTCGGAATAATGGCCCGGTTCGATTACACAGCGCGCGATCCGTCCGGAAGTCTGGTAAAGGGAAATCTGGAGGCCGCGACCCGGAAAGAAGCGATTCGTATGATCGGGATGCGGGAACTTTATCCCGTCTCCATCAAGGACGGCGGCGGCAATTCGGCGCCCAGGAAGGCGGCCAGGACGAAACGCGAATCCGCCTCGCGCGAAAAGCGCGGCGAATCTCGCTCGGCGAAAGCGCCGGAAAAGACCAAGACGTCCCCCTCCTTTTCCTTCGGAAGCTCGAATCTTGGACCGCGTCACGCGCTCTCGTTCCTGCGCTCGCTTTCCGAACTTATCTCCAGTGGAATGCCGGTGGGGGATGCGGTCAAGCTCTTGAGCGTGAGGTTGAAAGATCCCAGCCTTCGCAAGCTGGCCGGAGCGCTCTGGGAAAACGTCAGCGCCGGACAATCGATCTCCGACGCGATGGCCGAAGCGCCGGAGATCTTCGAGGAATCCACCGTCCACCTCGTCCGTGCCGGCGAGGCAACCGGCAGCCTCGAAGAGATTCTGCGCCGCCTGGTTTCGTATTACGAAAGCCGCAATGCCCTGAAGAACAAGATTTTGAACGCCCTGGCCTACCCGGCTTTCATCATCCTGGTCGCCGTCGGTGTCATCCTGTTTTTTATCTACTTCCTTTTTCCGCGAATGGAGACGCTGTTTGATTCGCTCGGGGGAGATATACCGGTGGCGACTCAGCTTCTCATAGACGGCTCCGAATTCCTGATGCGGTACGGCATCTTTATCATAGCCGGAGGGGTGGCCGTCGTCCTGAGCGTCTGGCAATGGCGCCGTACGCCGGCGGGCCGGCTCAAGTCCGACGAATGGTTGCTGAAGGTTCCGGGAGTCCGGGACTTTATCGTCGTGAACGATGTGCTTGAGATGAGCCAAACCCTGGCGGCGTTGCTCGAAAACGGGGTCACGACTGTGGACGCGTTGAAGATGACGGAAAACGTCATCAAGAACCGCGCAATTCGGAATTCGTTTTCAGAAGCGAGGGGAATGGTGATCGAGGGCACGTCGATCTCGGGCGCGTTGCAGGAATGCGGCCATTTCCCCGATCTCGTGCTCGATATGCTCGATGTCGGGGAAAATACCGGCAACATCGTCCCGAGCCTCAAGGAGATCACCCGTCTGTACCAGGACCGGCTGACCCGGCACCTGCAGATGTTCACGGCGTTCCTCTCCATCGGCGTCCTTATCGCCGCCGTTGTGTTTGTCGCATTTATCGCGTTCGCCATCTTTACCGCGGTAATTCAGCTCAGCGGAAGCTTGTAGGATTTTCCGCGTTTCGCCGTTCCGGGTTTGCGCGGAAGCGGGGAACGGTTTATTTTATGAACCGTGAACGGAGAACGTCAGGAAAGAAATCGCGGCGCGGATGGAATGGCGCGACGCAGGCGTGAGCCCGGCACCGGGACCGGGCCGAGTCCCGAGGAGCGGCTCGAACGGATGTCGGCGCTTCAATTGATCGATTTGATTTCGGAGCACTTGGCGATTCAGGAAAAGCCGCCGACCCGTTACGTGCGTCATTTGCGCAATCGCGTGGAAGAACTCGAGGATATCCGGGATCAGGCGGAAGGCGCGCTCTCGGAACTCAACGACGCCGTGGAGAAACTGCGTGCTCCCGCACTGCGTCTGGGAACCTTGCTGCACCGTATCGGCAACGAACGCGCCCTGGTTTGCGTCGGCGGAGGTGAATATGTCTGCAACGTGGATCCGTTGCTGCCGGACGCCGTTCTGGAAGGCGGGATGCGGGTGTTGTTGAACGAAGCCTACGCGGTCACCGATTCGTTCGGACTGGACAAGAGCGGTCCGGTCGTTCGCCTGACCGAGGTCTTGCCGGATGGGCGGATCCGGGTCGGGCAGGATGCGGGTATCACCGATACGGTGGTGGTCCGGGCCGATGCCCTGCGCAAGGAAGCATTGAAGCCGGGTATGGATTTGCGGCTTGACGCGAACCAGAGGGTCGCCGTCGAGATCGTTGCCCCGGCCCGTCGTTTCGACCGCTCGCTGTCCACGGTGGAACCGATTCCCTGGTCCGATATCGGCGGCCAGGATGCCGCGGTGCAGGCGATTCGCGACTCGATCGAGATGCCGATTCTCCATGCCAATCTTTTTAAGCGTTTCGAACATCCGGTGCCGAAAGGGTTTCTACTGTACGGACCGCCGGGGTGCGGCAAGACCCTTCTCGGGAAGGCGACCGCTCACAATTTGCGCCGGCAGATTCAAACGGAAACAGGCGAGGATCGGCCGGAATTTTTTATCAGTGTCAAGGGCCCCGAGATTCTCAACATGTGGGTGGGGGAATCCGAACGCCAGGTCCGGGAGCTCTTCTCCCAGTGCCGGGATAAGGCGGAGGAAGGGTACCTTGTGTTCCTGTTCATTGACGAAGCGGAGTCGGTGCTCGGCACCCGCCACGGAGGACGGGTGGGCAATGCGATCATCTCGACCCTCGTGCCGATGTTCTGCGCCGAGATGGACGGAATGGAGGCTCTGCGCAATGTGGTTGTCATTCTCGCGTCCAACCGTGCCGACCTGATCGATCCGGCGATTCTTCGTCCGGGGCGTATCGACCGGAAGATTCGCGTGCGGCGTCCGAATCGGGAAGCCGGGCGGGAAATCTATGGCATTTACCTGAACGAACGACTGCCGCTGGCGGAGGATCGGCGGAAGCTGATCGATGCGGTTACCGAGGCGCACTTCGCCGAAACCGAGGAGAATCGTTTCCTCGAAATCGCCTACCGGAGCGGTCGTAGGGAATTTCTGCATCGGGGAGACCTGGCCAGCGGAGCCATTATCGCGGCGATCGTCGAGCGGGCAAAGGAACTGGCCATCAAACGCAGCGTGCTCTCCGGCGCCGAGTCGGGGATCACCCGCGAGGATCTTTTGACCGCGTTTGAACGTGAATACCGCGAGAACGAACTCTTTCCCCCGACGGATATCACCGAAGATTGGCTTAAGTTGACCGATTTCGATCCTCAGAACGTTGTCCGATTGACTCCGTACCGCCTGAGGCACGACGCCGAAAGACGCGGGTCCATCTAGCCGAGCACTTCCGGCTTGTCTGGACGCACGAATGCGGCTAAGATTAAACTGTGGAAATTCAATTCGGCATAGAGACGGAGTACGGGATCAGCCGGCAGCAGGATCAACCCATCGACGTCGTTGCCGAATCGATCGCCTTGGTGCGGAGCGCCGTGTCGCCGGGTGTGCGGATGCGGTGGGATTACTCGCAGGAGGATCCTCACATGGACATGCGCGGCTTTCGCGTTCAGGAACTGCGTCAGGATACCGACGAGTCCTTTCACTCTTCCGAGGACGCCCGGCGTCAGTTGTCCTTTCGCGAGATCAAGAGCGACCTCGTGCTCTCGAACGGCGCGCGTTTCTACAACGATCATGCCCACCCGGAGTACTGCACCCCTGAGTGCACGACCCCGTTGGAGATCCTGCAACAGGAGGTCGTCGGCGAAGGAATTCTCATGGGCTGCGCGCACGCCCTCCAGGAGAAGACGGAAGCACCGGTGCTGCTGTACAAGAACAATACCGACTTTTGCGGACACAGTTACGGATGCCACGAGAACTACCTCATTCCGCGAACGCTTCCGTGGGCGAAACTTGCCGATAACGTCCTCGCATTTCTGATCACCCGCCAGATCTTCTGCGGGGCGGGCAAGTACGGAGTGGAGGAGGAGGATCGCTTCATCAAGGGAGGATTCCAGATCTCGCAGCGCAGCGATTTCTTTTCCGTGCTGCAAAGCGTGGACACCATGCAGCGGCGGCCGTTGATCAACACCCGTGACGAACCGCACGCGGACGCGGGGCGTTTTCGGCGGTTTCACGTGATCCTGGGTGATTCCAACTTGTCTCCGTATGCGGCCTACCTGAAGATCGGCGTGACGGCGCTGGTACTTCAGGCGCTTTGCCGCGCGGGTCCGGGCGCCCGTGTGCCGCGGTTGAGGAATCCGCTTGCGACCGTGAAAGAGATTTCCACCGACCCGTCCTTTCGCTGGCGAGTGCCGCGCGAAACCGGGGGAACCACGACCGCCGTGGACGTGCAGCGCGAATACCTCGATTTGGTGCGTCGTTACCGGTTTGAAGAGGATGGGGACGAGTGGTCCCGTGTGGCGGACGCCTGGGAGGAAATCCTCAACGATCTCGACTCCGACCCGCTTTCCACTGCGGACCGGTTGGACTGGAGCGCGAAACACCGCCTGATCGAGGAGTTTCGCGCCACGGAAAACATCGCGGTGGACGATCCGTGGGTGCGGAGCCTGGATCTTGCCTATCATCGGCTCGACAGGGAAGAAGGGCTCTTCCTGGACCTGCTGGAACAGGGCGCGTTTCGACTGCCTTATCCGGCCGGAGACATCTATGGAAAAGGCTTGAATCCTCCCTCCAGCACCCGGGCGGCGGTTCGCGGGCTTTGCGTGAAGCGTTTCGGTCCGAGAATCTACGAGACGCAGTGGGAACACCTCGGATTCCAGGGCGAAGAAACCGGCCGCTTCACCTTGGATCTGCGCGACCTGTTCGAGCCGGGCGAGATAGGCAAGGCAGTGCGCTTTATCGAGAACGCGGATCGTGTCGATGATTTGCGGGCGCTTCCGTTTGCAAAAGAGCGAAAATATGGGTAGAGTTCGGGGGTATGACTGATCCAACCAGACGAGTGAAACCATTCGCACCCTCGCCGGGCGGGGGAGGAGATGACGGTGGCGGTCCTTCTTCCCCGAATGTCAATAAGCCGAAAACGGAGGAACTCCTTAAAAAAATGCGCAAGGTGGATCCGGACCAGTCTCGAAGATACCGGCAGCGAACCGGGGAGTGAGAAAGGGCGCCGGCGTTTCTTTGCGGACGGGTACAAGCGCCTGACGCCTCGCGTTGGCGTGTCACCCGGTTTCCGGGCTTCCCGGTACGGATTCTTCAGGAAGGGAACCCGGGTCGGGCGATGGGCGATCGCGGAGGGCTGTGCCGGATTGGCTGCGGGATTGCGTTGGTACCGCAACGGCCTTACACTGCCAACCGAAACCTGAACATTGAATTCCCGGGGACCGAAGCCCGGCCACCTTCTTCCAAGCTATGAACGGTGATTTCCTCTCTCTCATTTCTTCGAATCCTTTTTCCGGGCTGACCGTCGGCGAAAAATGCCCCGAGCTTCTCGAGGCCACGACCGTTTTTGCCTTCCATTTTTCGGAGGGTGTGGTCATGGCCGGCGACCACCGTGCGACCGCCGGAAACGTCGTGTTTTCGGATCGCACGGAGAAGATTATCGAACTGGACAACCATTCTCTCATCGCCATCGCCGGATCGCCGGCGGTCGCGTTCGAGATGGCGCGCACGCTGCAGACAACGTTCGAGTTCTACCGCCGCAGCCAGCTCCAAGTGCTGAGTCTCGCGGCGAAAGTCCGCGCCCTGTCCCGCCTGTTGAGGGAAAACCTTCCGGCCACGCTTCAGGGGGTCGGGGCGGTGGCGCCGCTTTTCGCAGGACGCGAGCCCGGCGACGGGCATCCGGGCATCTACTACTACGATCCGCTTGGGGCGCAGTTTGAAGCGGCGGGATACGCGGCGTCGGGCTCGGGTTCGGGAAGTATCCGCAGCGTACTTCACTACCTCACAAAGTGGGGGAACCCGCGGCCCCAACAAATGGATCGGGGAGACGCGATCAATCTATCGAACCGCCTTCTGCTCACCGCCGCGGAATTCGATACCGCGACCGGCGGCGTCGATCCGTCGCGCGGGGTATTCGCCACGATCCGGTTGCTGACGCGCGACGGCATCCAGACGGTGTCCGAGAAAGAACAGATCGGCGCTTGGAGGAAAGGAGATGGTAATGATTGAGGAACCGTACCGTTGGCTGGAAGCGGTCGCCAACCGCCGTGAATACATCGAAGACCAGCTCCGCGGGGCAACGCCGGTTTTCGCGTTCTCCCGTCCGGAAGGCGTGCTCCTCCTCGGCGCGGGACCCGGCCGCACCAAGATCTTTGAGGTTTACAACCGCCACGGAATGGCCGCGCTCGGCAATCCGGTCGATATCGAGAAATTGCGCCAGGCCGTAATCGAAACCGCCCACCTGGAAGGTTTCAACCGCTCTCCCGACGACGTGACCCTGCGGCGCCTTGTCGGATTTTCCATCAGTACCGCTTTGAAAAACGCCTTCGAACAGATCGTTGCCGCTCCGCTGATTGTCGAGGCGCTGTTCGCCGAGTGCGGCGGGGCCCGTGAAGACGACGTCCTTGTCCGGGTCAGGTACGACGGCGCACCGGAGTACGCTTCGAACGGTATCGTGGTCGCGTTTCCCGACCGGGAACGGGAGCGTGAGGCCTGTGAATGGCTGCGCGCGCAGTTGACCGGCTCCGACCCGCTTGCGCGCGTTCGCGGATTGTGCCTGACCGCCTGGTCCGCGTTGGTCGGGGGGACGGAGTTTCAGGACCTGAAACCTCCCGATCCGCTTCCGGCAGCATTGGACAAGCACGGCATCGAGTCCGCCCTGATCGACCGCTCCGGCACGGGTCCCGCCCAATACCGCCCGCTCGGGGAGCAGGATTTTTAGGTTCGCGAATCGCAGCGGACGGATGCGGGGTTCCCTCGTTAAATCTTTCCGCGGGCTTGCGTGATGGTCGGAGTTCCGGATACTCTTGGAACTGGGTATGAAGCGGCGAAACGGCGATGGAAGGCGGGTTATCGGAATCGAGACCGAGTACGGGTGCCTGGTCGATCCGGAACTCGACCTGACCGAGGTTCTGACCGAGGTGCGAAACTGGATCTTCGATGGCGGCCACTTTGGGCTGGTTGACTTGTACGAGCGCGAGTGGGACGAACCTGCGGGAAACGGCGGATTCCTGTTCAACGGGGGACGCGTTTACATTGATATGGGGCATATCGAATACTGCACGCCCGAGTGTCTGAGCGCGTGCGATGCGGTGCGCTATGACAGGGCGGGAGACGGCCTGCTTCAATTGGCGGTGAAATCGCTCGGCTGGGAAGGAAGGGTGTTCTTTATTCGGAACAACATCGATCACTGCACCGGGGCCACCTTCGGGTGTCATGAGAACTATTCCATGGATCGTCTCGCGCCTTTCACCGAGACTAATATTCTCTCCCTCCTGGCATTCCTCACGCTGCGGCTCGTCTATACAGGCGCCGGAAGGGTGGGAGCGACTGCATCGCCCCGGATTCCAATCGGATTTCCCGACCAGCTTCCCTCGTTCGAGGGGTTTCAGTTGAGTCAGCGGGCCGATTACGTACAGAACGACTTTTACGAGTGGGTGCAGCACAACCGGGCGATCGTGAATACGCGCGACGAGCCTCTGGCGGATCCGGTGTCCTACCGCCGGCTGCACCTGCTGCACGGCGACACCAGTGTTTTCCCGGCGACGAATTTTCTGAAGCTGGGGACGACGCGTCTCGCTCTCGATCTTCTGGAGCTCAACGCGCTCCCGCGTACCGCGCTCAACGATGCGGTCACCGCGCTCCGTCAGATCTCGCGGCGCAGCCGACCGCCGTGGAGGGTGCTCGACAGCCGCGGACGCGAGCGCGATGTGATCGAACTCCTTATGCGCTACCAGAGAGCCGCGGCGAAATATTTTGCCGGACGGGACGAGGAGACGGACTGCCTTCTTGAATTGTGGCAGAATACCCTGGAAAGCCTCTCCCGCGGAGATTCGGCCGAACTGGCCGGACGAATCGACTGGGTGGGCAAACGGGAGCTCCTCGATGCATTTCGTCGTGAACACCGACTGGCCTGGAACGATCCCTGGATGCAGTCGCAGGATCTCGAATTTCATAACATTGATCCGGAGCGGGGCCTCGGAAACGCGCTTGCGGACAGTGACGGGGTTTGGGCGTTGGGATCGCTTGAAGAGGCCATGACGGAACCTCCTGCCGGTTCACGGGCCAGCGCGCGCAGTCGCATTATGCGCGAAATCGAAAGTCGCGGCGGGCGATATCATTTTGACTGGGACAAGGTCAGCCGCTCCGGAGGCGGAACGGTTTACCTCGGAGACCCCTTCGATTCCTGATCCCGGGGTCGTTATTGAAGCCGTACGTCGGGATCCACGTCGGCATCGTAGTCGACACCAGGCAGACCGAAGCCGAAGAGTTTAAGGAAATCCTGCTTGTAGCCGTCGATGTCGGTCAGCTTGTGGAGGTTCTCGGTATTCACCTGCTCCCAGAGCCCGGCGACTTCTTTCTGCACGTCCTCGCGCATTTCGAGGTCGTCGAGACGGACGCGTCCGGCCTCATCAAAATCGAGCGCGCGCTCGTTGTACATCTGGGTCGAAAAGAGACGGTGCATTTGTTCGATGCAGCCTTCGTGAAGTTCCTTTTCTTTCATCACCTTGAAGAGAATCGAAATGTACAGCGGAACCACCGGGATCGCGGAGCTGGCCTGGGTGACGACGGCTTTGTTGACCGTGACAAACGCCCGGCCGCGATCGATTTTCAGGCGTGCGTCGATCCGGTCGGCGGCGTGTTCCAGGTCGGACTTCGCCCGCCCGATCGTGCCGTCGCGGTAAATCGGCCAGGTCAGGGCCGGTCCAATGTAAGAGTACGCGGTTGTGGTGGCCCCGGGAGCGAGCACGCCTCCTTCCTCCATCGCGTCGATCCACATTTCCCAATCCTCGCCGCCCATGACGGACACGGTGCCCCGGATCTCTTCCTCGGTGGCCGGTTCGAGCCCGACTTCCGTGACGACTTCTTTGTCGACATCGACCGACTTGTTCCGGAACGGCTCGCCGACGGGCTTCAGGACCGACTTGATGGTTTCTCCGGTCTTGGGATGAGTGCGCCGCGGCGAAGCGAGACTGTAGACGATCAGGTCGATTTGACCGAGATCCTTCCTGATCAATTCAACGGTTTCCCTCTTGATCTCGTCCGAGAACGCGTCGCCGTTGATGCTTTGAGCGTACAGTCCATCGGCCCGTGCGGCCTTTTCGAATGCCGCGGAGTTGTACCAGCCGGCACTCGCGGGCCGGCCTTTCTCCGAGGGCCGTTCAAAAAAAACCCCGACAGTGGAGGCGCCTGCGCCAAAGGCGGCCGCAACGCGCGAAGAGAGGCCGTAACCGGTCGACCCGCCGATAACGAGAACGTTTTTCGGGCCTTCCTTGATCGGGCCCTGCTTTTTTACGTATTCGATCTGTTCACGTACGTGCGTCGCACAACCATCCGGATGCGCCGTTACGCACACGAAGCCGCGAATCCTGGGCTTGATGACCATAGGAGGGTACTGTGGAACTTTGGTTATCGAGGTCGAGCATAATCTTTGGCACCTTTGTCATGCGGAGAGGCGGGAAGACGAAATCCGGCGGCCGGAAATTGGCGGGAATAATTGTTCAAGTCCGGTCGTCCAACAAACAATGAGCAAGGAATCGGAGTTCGCGGAGCTTGTCCATCAATGGTATGACCCTTTGTACCGGTTCGCGTATTCGCTGTCCGGAAGCCGGGACGACGCACTCGATTTGACGCAAAACACTTTTCTCAAATGGGCCCGGAAGGGGGGAACGCTCAAGAAACGAAACCGCGCCAAGACCTGGTTGTTCACGGTCCTTTACCGCGATTTCCTCGATCAGGCACGCCGGTCGAAAAAGTTTCCAAACATCGAGCTCAAGGAGGAGATTTTTCCCGATTCCCGGCACAGTCAACCTAGGGATCGCTTGGATTCGCGGGTCGCCGTGGCCGCGTTGTCCGAACTGGACGAGAAATTCAAGGCGCCTTTGGCGTTGTTCTATTTTGAACATCATTCGTATGGGGAGATCGCGGAAGTCTTGGACGTTCCGATCGGAACGGTCATGTCCCGCATACGCCGCGGCAAGGACCGTTTGCGGAATCTGTTGGAAGGTCGCGGGCAGAACGATGGCAAGGTGGTTCCCTTTTCCCGAAAGCAGGCACAGTCATGAATAACGAAGAAGCACGTAACATCTTGAGCGTGTATCGGCCGGGAGGGGCCGATGCCGGGGATCCGTATTTTGAAGGCGCCCTTAAACAGGCCCGGCGGGATCCGGAACTCGCCCAATGGTTCGAGGACGAACGACGGTTCGATCGCGCGGTTTCCGAGGCGCTCCAGTCGATCGACGTCCCGGCCGAAGGCAAGACCGATCTGTTGGCGGTGAGCAAGATGGATTCCCGCGTTCGGCGGTTTCCTCAATGGGCCAATGCGCTGGCTGCGGGCATTGTGCTTGCGGCGGGGATACTTTTCGCATGGCTGGCGATCGGCGAACGGAAAACCGATGGAATCCCGGTGGGGGAAGGGGTCGGGGCGTTTGTCGAGATGGCGGCCGCGGCGATGCCCTTCGATTACCGGGCCGAATCCGTGGCCGAATTAAGCGCCTGGCTGGGCGAGCGGGGAGCCCCCGTTCCTGGAAAGATGCCGGAGGGAATTCTCGCGGGTGAATCGCTCGGCTGCCGGGTTTTCTCCGACGATGCCGGTAACCGGATCAGCCTTCTCTGCTTTGTCGTGAATGGGGACTTCGTTCATTTTTTCGTCACCGAAGACGGCCTGGAACGCTTTCCTCAGTTGGTGCCGGGTTCCTGGGAGGTGGCGGAAGGGTGGAATACGTATTCCTGGATTGAAGAGGGTCGCGGCTACGTCGTGCTGAGCCGCGCGCCGCGCGGCGAACTGGAAACATGGTTGCAGGAGGTTTGATCATGAGGTGCGCAATCATCGCCAAAAGGGATTATTGGAGGTCGCTCTGTAAGCGGCGCGTGGCTCTTTGGGCGGGTAATCGTTCCATCCGGGCGGTCCTAGCAGGTTGCTCCGATTTTGCGCCCGGTGCGGGCCGATTGGTTTTGCCTGGTAGGCATTCGATCCGGAAACTGAACCGTATGAGAAATAAAATGAATATGATGAAAAGATTTGTTAAGAGTTTCATATTAAAAGGGACCGCTGTAGTGCGCTCGCTTGCGAGCGCTTTGCGTGCCGGGCGTTACCGAGCGACAAGGTGTCCGCAATCCCGGCACGCCGCGATACGGAAGGCTGGGAGTCCCTTCTATTATGGGTGGATTAATATCGTCTCGCCCTTTCGCATGGCTTTCCCGCGACGGCTAAAGCACGTCGCTCCATTTAGTGAAAGGCACCGGTCATTGAGCTTCGCGCTTCAGCCGAAGCGCCAAAGATCCTTTGTGGCATTTCGCCCGGGGATTCTTGCGAAGGCTTTGGTCCTGGGCGGCCTGGTGGCCGGGCTCTCCGCCTCGGGCGAAGAAGAAAATGAATGGAAGCAGGCGGGCGACCGAATCCCGGACGCCGTGCTCAGAACCGCGGACAACGAACCGTTTTCGCTCCGCGAAGAGGTTTCCGAACAGCCCGCCGTCCTGATCTTCTACCGGGGTGGTTGGTGCCCGCTCTGCACCGCCCATCTGTTTGAATTGGCCAGGGTGGAGTCCGAGCTTCGGGAACGCGGGTTTCAGATCCTCGGGATCAGTCCGGATCGTCCGGAAAAGGTCCGGGAAAGCGAGGATGCTGGTGACTTCGAGTACCGGTTGCTGTCCGACAGCGACATGGTTGCCGCCCGCGGCTTCGGTATCGCGTTCCAGGTCGAGGATGAGTTGGTTCGCACGTATATGGAGAGTCACGGAATCGACCTGGAGGGCGACTCGGGCCGCGATCATCACATGCTGCCGCATCCGGCGGTCTTCGTCGTCGATACAGGCGGAATAATTCGTTTCGCAAACGTCAATCCCGACTACCGCGTGCGGCTTTCCGGAGAGGAAATCCTCGAGGCCGCGAATTCCATCTCGAGGTCAAACCCTGGAGAATCCGAGCCAAACGTGGAGCAATGAAATCAACCATCAGACAATCTCGCCTAACCCGGGGTGGTCTCACGCCGAAGCATGGGATTTCTCTGTTTCGCACGGTTTTTGTACGGCGGCTGAAGCACGCCGCTCCATTGCGTAAGCAGCTATTAAAGGGAGCTTCGAGCTTCAGCCGAAGCTGGTTGGCGAATGCTCCCGTAACGTAAATCACCTGCATCCTGAATTATGACATTACAATCACTGGAAGCGCCGGTTGCGCGAGTTCGACAGGATAAGTTTCAGACCGCTTTGGCGCGTCATGGCAAGAGACTGTCGCGTCTGGCGCCGCGGATACTCCAGATCAACGTCGGAAAAATCTGCAATCTCACCTGCGTGCATTGTCATGTGAATGCCGGGCCCAAGCGCAAGGAGATTATGTCGGGCGATACCGTGGATCGGATTCTCGGCTGGTTGGAGGTGAATCCGCTCGAGACCGTGGACCTGACCGGGGGCGCCCCCGAAATGATCCCGGATTTCCGGCGCCTGGTCGACCGGGTTCATTCCATGGGAGCGCATGTGGTTGATCGCTCCAACCTCACCATCCTTCTCGAGCCCGGATACGAGAATTTGCCGGAGTTTTTCGCCGAGCGCCGGACCGAGATCATCGCCTCCATGCCCTGCTACAGTCCCGATAACGTGACCAAACAGCGGGGTGAGGGCGTATTCGACGCGAGCATACAGGCTCTGCGGAGGTTGAATGCGATCGGTTACGGACGGCGGAAGGAGCTGCCGCTGCACCTGGTGTACAATCCGGTCGGCGACTCGCTTCCTCCGGAACAAAGCGAACTTGAGGCCGATTACAAACGCGAGTTGAAGGAACATTTCGATATCGACTTTCACAACCTCTACACGATCACCAACATGCCCATTGCCCGCTTTGCCGCTTACCTCAAGCACAATGGCAAGCTGGAAGACTACATGCGCCTGCTGGTGGAGAATTTCAATCCGGCTTCGGTGGACCGTCTCATGTGCCGGGACACGATCAATATCGACTGGCTGGGAAACATCTATGATTGCGATTTCAACCAGCAGCTCGGCATGACGCTCGACAACGGGAACGGCCCGCTCAAACTCTGGGACGTCGATCTCGAAACCTTTCGCAAACTACCCATCCGAACCGGCTCGCACTGCTTCGGCTGCACCGCCGGACACGGCTCAAGCTGCGGCGGGGCGCTGGCGTAGGCTGACATCCGTGGCGACCAAGCGTTTGACCCGGGAGTTTCCAATGAGAGGGGAGAAGGGCGGAGCCGCTCCTTATCTCTCCATCATCATTCCCGTGCTGAACGAGGAGACTCTGCTGGGGGAGACGCTGCGGAGTATCGACCGGAATCCGGAAACGGAAGTCCTGGTGGCGGACGGGGGCAGCACGGACGCGACCCGGCGAATCGCCGAGTCGGCCGGCGCGCGCGTTCTGCCGGCGAAGCCGGGCAGGGCGGTGCAGATGAACGCCGGCGCGGCGGCCTCGCGGGGAGAAGTCCTGCTCTTTCTCCACGCGGACACGCGTTTGCCCTGCGGATACAGTGGACAGATTCAAGCGGTTCTGAACCGTCCCGGCGCCGTGGCCGGAGCGTTTCGATTGGGATTCGATGATTCCCGCGCGAGCCTGCGCCTGGTGGCCGCCGGCGCCAATCTCCGTTCACGATGGCGCCAGTTGCCTTACGGCGATCAGGCGCTTTTTGTGCGCAAAGACTTCTTTGTCGAAATCGGAGGTTTTCGCGATTTGCCGGTTATGGAGGACTACGACCTCGTCCTTCGCCTGCGCCGAAAAGGCCGTGTGTCGTTGACCCCCGGATACGTCACAACCTCTCCGAGGAGATGGCTCAAACACGGAATCGTTCGGACCACTCTGATCCACCAGTTCATGATCGCCGGTTGGCATCTGGGCATCTCTCCGTCGCGCCTGGCCGAGTGGCATGGGAGGAAGGCAAAAGCGGTTTCCGATCCGCAGGTAACGTCGTCTTTGGACGACCCCTGAAGGGATGCAATCTCTCTCGGGCCTCAAGAATCACCGTGTTCCTCCTGGGGCGGCGGAGAGCCTGGGTGCCAGTGTTCGTGACCGGGATGCCAGTACCGGTCGTTCGATTCATCGTATTCCCAGGGATCGGGGGTGACCGGAGCCAAAGGTATCGCCCAGGGATTCTGAGGAGGCCGTCCTGAGTGCCAGTGCCCGTGCAATGGATCCCAATGGCGATCATTGGCTTCATCGTACTCCCAGGGCCGGGGAGTGTCCGATGCGGTGGGAGCGTCATCTGACCGCACGGGGGGAGGGCCGTCATCCCAGTGATCGTAGTGCCAGTGCCGGTCGCGGACCTCATCGTACTCCCAGGGTTCGGGGTCGTCTCCCAGGCTTTCCCATGGGCGGAGAAACGCGTAAATGAGCCCGCCCGCGAGCAGAAACACAACAAGCGTCAACGCGATGTAGGACCGGCGGCCGCTTCGCCCTTTGCTTCCGGAGTTCTCCTGTTTTCCCTCCCCGCAGCAATTTTTGTAGGCGCGTCCACTGCCGCACGGGCAAAGACGGTTCCCAGCCCGCCGCGCCGAGGCGGAGCGCCTGGCAGCGCCTGCGCTGCGGTTCTTTTTTCGCGAAGACATGGTTGATCAGACGATCAGAGGGTCCGAAAACGCTCCGGAATCCCAGCCTCGCCTCGAATCCGGTCCAAGTCAAGGAGCGCCGGCCCCGTTTGGAACTCGCCGGGTCCGCGGGCGTATGAAATAATTCCGGGTTTCCATCGTCTTTTCCGTAGTATGACCACACAAGGCGGCACTCAGAATTCGAAGCGAAGAAACATAGCGAAGCTCGTCGCCCTAGCGGCCGTGCTTGTCGGACTCTTTGTCTTGAGCCGGTTTTTGCCGGTTGGCGAATGGTTGCAGGGCTTTAATCAATGGGTGGGAGATCTGGGGGTGCTGGGCGTTGCTTTATTCGCGGTGTTGTACGCCCTCGCCACGGTCCTGATGCTGCCCGGGGCGATTTTCTCGCTGGGAGCGGGATTCGCTTTCGGGCTCGGCTGGGGATTTGTGGCGGTGGTTTTTGGCGCGACCACCGGCGCCGCGCTGGCGTTTCTCATCGGACGCTTCCTGGCGCGCGACAAGATCGAGGCGATGACAAGCGACAAGCCGAAATTTCGAGCCCTGGACCGTGCCATAGGACGAAAGGGCGCCCGCCTCATTTTTCTGCTCCGCCTCAGTCCGCTGATTCCTTTCAATTTGAGCAACTTCTTTTACGGCCTGACCGCGGTTCGTTTCTGGCCGTACGTCCTGGCCAGCGGAATCGGGATGATGCCGGGGATACTCGTTTACGTTTACTTGGGCACCCTCGGACGCGCCGGCCTGGAAACGGCGGCGGGAACCGAGACCGAACGCACGCCATTGGAATGGACGCTGCTCGTGGTCGGTTTGATCGCAACCGTGGCGGTCACGATCTGGATCTCCAGGATCGCTCGTCAGGCCCTGCGCGAAGCGGAGGAGATTCCGGAAGATGAAGGCGTCAGGCCGGAAGACGGTCTCGCCCAACGGGGTGAAGTTTAGCGCGCCGCGACGCTTGGTCATAGTTCATTCGCCCTTACCACCCCTTCCACACCGGAATACTTCCAAGCCTACCATTTCATCGCTTTCATTGAATTCGACCAGCAGGGGGAGTTTCTTGAGTATGGCTTTGGGTAACTCGAAAACAAACGCGGCTGAAGGCGGTCGCTCGCCTGGTTTGTGCTTTTTCAATTTGAGGTGAATCTGTGGATCGCCGAACGAACATTCGACGCCGCTTTCTTCGACATCGACCAGCCGTTCCGCGGCAATGGCGATGTCGTGGTCGTCTTTGGAAAACAGCTTGGAGCGGTACGCGTTGTGAACATCCACCTTCACTTTCACGCCGTGAAACCGGATCGAGTCCTCGAGGATGGAAGCCTGCTTTTTGTTGGGAAAGGTTTCCGTCGAGTTGGGCGTCACACGGCGTCCGATGCTCTTCCGCCCTTTCCGCGGCAACAAGAGCCAATATTCCTCGGCATTCCGTACGGTTCCGCACACTTTACATACCTTCCGACCCTCGCGCGTTTTCCGCCAGCCTTCGTGGTGCGGACACTGTAGGGCCAGAAACTCCCACAACTCTCCGAGCTGCTGATAGATTTCCCCCATCCGCTTGCCCTCCGTACCATCTTTATCCAACGACGGATGTGTCGACGCAAAGTCCATGCTGCGAAAGAGCTGTTTGAATTGGGATTTGAGGTTGTCCTGTTTCGTTTTCATCGGAGGAGGAGGTCTTCGGGTGGGTTAGGTATTGTGAATGTTAGGGGCCGACTCCGGCACCTGTTGATTGGCGTGCATTCAACCTTTTTCTGGATTGCCGTTT
Source organism: Opitutales bacterium (assembly GCA_007130045.1). Taxonomy (GTDB): domain Bacteria; phylum Verrucomicrobiota; class Verrucomicrobiia; order Opitutales; family T3Sed10-336; genus PXDC01. The sequence continues at coordinate 432 of SLTG01000054.1, read as the reverse complement.
TATCGCATCAAAGTAGCGGCGATATCCGTTGGCCTGCGGAGAGTTGTGACCGTGTGTCAAAACACACTGTTGGAACTTGTCCAATGTTTCTTGGGCCGGTTCGATCGAGCGGTTCACCTTCAGTCCCAGGTTCTCCTGTTCTTCAGACCGTTTCATTACCTTCGTCTTACGGCCTTGGATCGCGAAGCCGTGGCGGCGAAAGATTTTTTCGACCAGCTTTTGCATTCTTGCGGTCCCGATTGGGCCGCTGAAGGTCAGGTCGTCCACCCAGAGTGTTAGATTACACCGTGGATCGATCGCGTTCAGCACCTTCTTCAGTTCCAGAAAAGCCGGTTCGATCACCAATCGAGCCAATCCCGGGCTCGACGGAGCTCCTTGTGGCAGTGCATTTTTCCGAGTGGCGATTCTGACAAAATCCTGTGCCATCTTAGG
>SLTG01000099.1 GCA_007130045.1 Opitutales bacterium | reverse complement strand
GTGCGTCGGTGCGACAGTGCGTCGGTGCGCCTGTAGGCCTGTCCGTGAGGACAGGGGGCGGCGGGGCGTTCAGGCTGACTGGATTTTTGCCGCCAAAGAACGCAAAGAGCGCAAGAAAGGACGAGGGAGCGAGGGGAATATGGTTATTGGTTGCCCGCTGGGCGCATGCGGCGCTTGCAAGCAAGCACGCTACGTCGGTGCGTCTGTAGGCCTGTCCGTGAGGACAGGGAACGCGGCCCCACCCGTTTCCCCGTCCGTCCCCCCGGTGCTCACGCACCGGCCTACACCCAACCGGTTCCCCGGTGCTCACGCACCGGCCTACACCCAACCGGTTCCCCGGTGCTCACGCACCGGCCTACGCCCAACCGGCAACCCGCCAAATCCGAATTGACAGTTCGAACCCTGCCGCTTTTCGTGATAGCCATGCATTCAACCGCGCCGCAAACGTGCCTCCCTTCCGGACTCCCGTTCTCCACGAACGCCCCGCCGCGGATTCTTTCCCCCTCCTTCCGGCTCGCCTCGGCCCCCCGACCGCCAATCTCCACCCGCCACGACACTTGAGCGGAATCTGCGGAATTGTTCACTGGAACGACGAGCCGGCAACGGAAGAAAAAATCCGGCCGATGCTCGACGCCGCGCCGCACCGCGGACCGGACGGCGTCTTCAGCCGGGCCGGGGGCGCTGCGGCATTCGGCTACCTCTCGCTTGAGATCACCCCTGAGTCCCGAGGCGAGGTCCAGCCCTTGGTCCACACGCCGACCGGCGTGATGGCAGTCGCCGACCTGCGGCTGGATAATCGCGACGACCTCATCCAACGCATCGGCAAGGAAACCGTCGAACGCCACCGGACGGAAATCTCGGCCCGAGGCCGAACCCCCGGCAACGGCGCGCCCACCGACGCCGAGCTCGTTCTCATCGCCTATCTTCGCTGGGAGGCCGACTGCTTCGCGCGCCTCCTGGGCGACTTCGCCCTCGCCATCTGGGACCCCCGCGCCCGCCGCGTCCTCCTCGCCCGCGACCCCATGGCCATGCGCGCCCTCTACTACCGCGTCGAACCGCACCGGACCCTGTTCGCCACCGAAGTCAAACAGATCCTCGCCGTCCCCGGGGTGGAACGCACGATCAATCATTCCGCCGTCGCCGCCCACGTCACCAACACGCACTATTCACTTGCCACCAGTTTCTACGATGGAATCGACCAAGTCCCCGCAGGAAGGACTCTCTCCGTATCAGCCCTTGGATCGGATATCCGCCCGTTTTGGAAGTTCGACCCAGAGACCCGCATCCGCTACAGGAAGGAGCAAGACTATGCCGACCATTTTCGAGACCTGTTCTGTGACGCCGTAGCCTGCCGAATGCGTACCGAAAAACCGGTCGGGATCTCATTGAGCGGCGGAATGGACTCGGGAAGCATCGCGGCGACCGTCGGATGGCTGAAGGAAAAGGGCCGCATTCCGGCCGACCCGGACTTCCGCGCCTACAGTTGGGCGTTTTCGGAACTTGAACAGTGTGACGAACGCGAAAACAGCGGCAGGATAACCCATCGCTACAAGATTTCAACGATCCGGATTCCGGCAGATGACGCGTGGACCCTCGCCAATTATCCGGAGCATGGACCCGACGCCGACGAACCTTATGTAGGAGTTTACCAGCGCTTGATCGATCGGACCGTTGGCGCCGCCCGAAATGACGGAACTCGATTGCTCTTCTCCGGCGACCGCGGCGACCTCCTGGTGGGTTGCGCAATAACCGACATGCCCGATTTGCTGATCCACGGGAATCTCATTGCTCTTTACAAGGAATTGCGTTTTCGTGCGTCTCCGGCGAAAGTCCCTTCGTCCGCATTCAAACATGCGGTTAAACCGATATTGATTGACGCGGCACGTTCCGTTTTCGCAACGCTTCCGACCGGCGTCGTGGAACGGCTGAAGCCTTCGCGCAAGAACCGAACGCCCAAAAGAACCTCGATCCACAATCACCTGAACGAGGGTTTTCTCGGAGAATACGATACACTTACCGATATTTACGAGCCCGTCGAACCACTTCGACGACGATCGTCGCAAAAACGTCACCGTTACATATTCACACCGATGCACATGAAGGGAATGGTTTGGTCGGAACGAACGAATGCGCGGCTTGGGGTCGGATTCGCCGATCCGTTCAGCGACCGGAGGCTCACCGAGTTCGTTTTGGCGATTCCACAACGCTTCGTGAATCGCCTGTGCGACCAAAAACGCCTGCTTCGCACCGCGATGCGGAACATTATCCCCGCCGACGCGATTCGCGGCGCTTTAAAGGTTTCACCTGAACCGCTCTGCGAGAAGGGATTGAAGCATGAAGCGCGAAATCTGGTTATTGATCTAATCACAAACAGTGAGGTTGCACGTCACGGATACGTCAAAGAGACGGCTTTGCATAACGAGGTTCGCGCATACCTGAACGGCGCGAACAATCTGGACGTGGTTTGGTCCGTGCTTTCCCTCGAAATGTGGCTTCGCCGGTACTGGAGATGAGTGGAATCTGCGGAGTCGTAAGTTTTGGAGCCATGCCGGACGCCGATTCAATCGTCCGCAAAATGATGGATGCCGCACGACACCGCGGTCCAAATGGAAACAATTGCGTTGTTGGAGAATGTTTTGGAATCGGCTACCTCTCTCTGGAAGTCACACCCGAATCGGTCGGCGAGATTCAGCCGCTCGTTCACGAACCATCCGGGCTGATCGTCGTCGGCGACCTGCGCCTGGATAATCGGGCCGAATTGCTGGCGGCTCTCGGAGAAACCGTCGCCGAAGTTCTGCGAACCGAGCGTACGCCGACGGATGCGGAGCTCGTTCTGGCCGCATGCCTCAAATGGCCAAAATCACATGCCGAACGCATGCTGGGCGATTTTGCTTACGCGGTATGCAATCCGAAAAAGCGTACGATCGAACTCACACGCGATCCAATGGGACTGCGTGCGCTCTACTTCCGGATGGAGGCGGATCGTTTGCTTTTCGCAACGGAGGTGAAACAACTCCTCGCGGCGCCCGGGATCGAGATGCGACTCGACGAGCGGGCGGTTGCCTGCCACCTCTCGGGATTGTATCCGGACATGGATACGACGTTTTTTCATGGAATCGAACAGATCGTTCCAGGTGAAACCGTGACGTTTCGGGCGGGAAGCGCAAACCGGAGGAGGTTCTGGGATATTGATGTGGAGACGTCGGCGAAGCGCGGGAAGGAAGCCGACCTGTTCGCGGAATTTCGTCAGATTTTCCTCGAAGCCGTTCGTTGCCGCTTGCGTAGCACCAAGACTGTCGGGCTTTCCCTCAGCGGCGGCCTCGACTCCGGCAGCATTGCGTCGGCGGCCGGGTGGATGGCGGAGCACGGGCAGTCCGCTCGCTCGCAATCATTCCGGGCCTACAGTTGGGCGTTTGACGAGCTATCGAGCTGTGACGAGCGATCCACGAGCCGGCAAGTGGCCGGGCGATACCGAATCCCCGTCACGGACGTGCCGGCCGATCAGGCGTGGCCGCTGGCCAGCATTGACAGAAACCGACCCGATATCGACGACCCGTACATCACTTACTACCACGACCTGGTCGACCAGGTGTTGGCGGTCGCCAGGAAAGATGGAGTCGGCCTGATGTTTACGGGGGAGCGCGGCGACGCGGTCACCGATCACTGGGTGTACGACTATCCCGGTCTCCTCGCCTCCGGCAGGATCATGGTATTGCTCGCGGAATTGTCGGCGCACGGCAGGGAGATGGGCCTCTCCCTCCCGGGGATGGCCAAACGTAGTTTATGGCGTCCGCTCCTCGCGACCTTGAGGTCCCGAACCAACACCGGGGATAAAACCGGCGGGCGAAGGCGATATCCGGCCTACATACGTTCTGCCTTCGCGGCCCGCTCGGGCCTTGACGGCCTTCTGGGGCGATCACCTGCCGTCGCCGGATTCGGGAATCAGGCCCGCCGCCTCCGTCATGAACTCGTTTTTTCTTCGATGTGCGTGCGCAGGATCACACTCAAGGAACGGCATCAGGCCGCCCACGGAATCGGTTACGCCGATCCGTGGAGCGACCGGCGCGTCGCGGAATATGTGATCTCGCTTCCCCAGCACATCGTGCATCGATATCTCGACTTCAAACGCCTGACACGCGCCAGCCTCGGCGATATCCTTCCGGAATGTTTGCGCCAATTCAGCCACAGCGCGGCCAAGGCAAATCCCACGCCTCTCTACAATCGCGGAATTTTCGATCGCTCCCGCGATACCGTGAGAGAGCTTCTCTCGAATTCGCGGGCCGCCGGGTATGGTTTTGTCGACGAACGGGTGCTACGCGACAATTATGAGGACGCGCTTCGCGGTCGACCGGAACCCTATGAACTTTGGTGGTTCCTTACCCTTGAAATGTGGTTGCGCGAATACTGGTAGTAACCGGGACGGCATACCGGCGCGGTCCGACAAAGCCCACCACCCCTTTTTTTATTCCACCGGCGAATTCCGTCGCTAGCCCGAGTTTCCTAGTTATAGCGAGACGTGGATGCATCTTGTTTTTATACAATCAGTTGCAAAGTACCCGTTGCGACCCTAAACGTCTGTTTTTGGCGTTAGATCGAGAGCCCGCATCAACTTTTCCTGAACTTTGTTGAGCCGGCTGAGCACGACTTGGCGCGTTTCGTTTTTCTTCCGTCTGGTGGCCGGGTAGATGTTGACGACTTCCCGAATCGCGGCGAGTTCTTTCATGGCCCGCCCAAGAGAGAGGTTGATTCCTGCGGCCTGGATCCGGCGCATCATTAGCCCTCGCATCAATACCGCTATCGTACAGTAAAGACCATGCACTTCGATCATTTGGTCGGTCCAGTGATTTAGCGGCCACCACGGACCGCAGTGGCGCTCTTTCATCTGTTTGTAAACTTCCTCAATCTGATATTGCGAGCGGTAAGCGCGGATGATTTTCTCGTTGCTCCAGTTTTCATGGCTACTGATGAGGATGTTCTTGCCCAGGTAGGTGTTGAAGATTTCTTCCCGGGCGCCTGCGTCGATTTGGTACCGGAGTTCGGGAGTGGCTTTCTCGCCTTGGCCTTCTTTTATGTCCACGGTGATGATCTGCTTGAGAAACGGACGGTGCAGGGCCCCTTCACATTGCTTTCGCACCGACTCCAGGGTGGGCGCCCGGCCACCGCGAATCCGACCGGCGGTTCGATCCCTTAAACGCTGCTGTAGCGTCGAGAGCTTTTCGAGTACCTTGGCTATGTCGTTTTCCACCGTTCGACACTGGGCCTGGTGAAGGTTGTCATTGAAGGTGACCACCACGGTGCGCTCTTTCCCGTAGATTTCTTTTGTGGTACGAAAAGCACGCACCCCTTCCAATTCGGGGGTCTGGCATGGTTTGAGGCGTTTATCGTCGTTGGGAATACAGGCAAGTTCCTTGTGCTCGTCATTTTTAACCGAACCGACGAAATCGAGGTTGAGTTCATCGACCAACGCGAGGTTGTCGGCGGAGTTGTTGCCTTTGTCGAAAATAAGCGTGCTCCCGGGCGCTGATTGCTTGTGCTTGGTAAGTTCGCCGAAAAAGCGGGCGAAGTTCGCCAGTGCCTCGGGGAAGTGTCCGGCGTCGTTGCGATTGCCATCATAGAGCTCGTAGTAAAGCGGGATGCGGCCCTCGGCGCAGCAAAACAGCGCGTAATTGATCTGGCGAAGATTGTTGCGCCCTTGTTTGTTTTTGCCGCGCTTGGCGATTTTGCAACGGACATTGAAGGTGTCGATAAAGGTGTAGAAATTTGTGCCATCATAGCAGATGGAAGAAAGGTCGATTGGCTCGCGCTCAATCACCCCGGTAAGAATCTCCTTCCAAACCGATCGGGCGCTGGCACGATCGACCCGTCCCATGTGATCCCAAAAGCGCTGGGAACTCAGCGCGGCCTGGCTGGCTCCCGGGAAAAGCCGCACCAGCACAGTCGAAGAGAACCACTCCCACATGGAGCGTTTGCTACAGGGAGCAATGGCCCGATTTAAAGCAGCTATTGTGAGGTATTCGCCCGTGCTCAACCCCTGGCGGCGTTTCGGGCATAGCCGCTCGATAATGGAGGCGACTCTCAAGCGCCGGGCCACCTGCCAGAGCGCTTGGGGCAGGCCCCAGTCAAAGATTTCCGCGCAACGCGGAGCGGGCCCCCCACCTTCGACGGCTGCGGCGATATCCTTGGCTTTACCAAGATAACGTTGCCACAAGCGCCGACACTTGCCGTTAACCCATCCCCATTGAGAGTAATAATAGTAACTTTGCCCGGCAATTTTCTTTTTCTCAAGACGTTCGAACATCTTGGGAACCGAATGTTAGGGCATAGGAATTGATATTACAAGCAAAATTTCCCTTAAAATTAGGCATTTTAGGAGGAAAAATCGATTATTAATTTAGGGCATAGCCCAACATACGCTTAAGCTACTGATTCAACGCTACTTATGCAAGAACCCCCTCACTAACCCGGAAACTCGGGCTAGAATTAATGGGAACCACTAGGCATCGATCAGGTTTGTATCCTCGTGAGTTTCATTGACCTATCCCTCGTGCATGGGTGATACTACCACCATCGGCAAAATGTCGATACTTGGTATAATACAACGAACGACGTGGGACGAATCCCGCGAGAAAGGTACGAAGATGAGCGATCATAAAAAGTATACGAGCCCGGCTCTGATGAAATGGGGAACGGTTGCCGACCTGACAAAAACCGGTACCACCACCTCTGGTGCGGATGCCAAGGGCGGCAGCGTCGCATCCCAGGGCGAGTAGAAGGCTGAAATGTTGCCGGCGGTCAAATGCCGGCGACATGGCACCTGTGTATGCGCGTGTAACCAACTGCATCGTAGCCCGTATCGGGAAAGAGAGTGGAGGGTTATGCGCGCTCACAGGTGCGGCTTCTTCCGGCGGCGCGCTTAAGGCCGTGTGTTCGAGGATTCTCGATGATTCTCGCTGGCAGTCCGTACCACATCTCGCATTCGTCCTCAAGGAAGACGGCTCGGAGTCGATTCTGGCCGCGTTCGGCGTTTTCGGTGAAACCGAATTCGAACGATTAAAGAGTCTTTCCGCCCAGATCGGCCGGGTTGACCAAAACGCACGTTACATTGACTACAGGCAGGCGGAACAGGACTGCGAGATTCTGGCCGCGAGACTCAAGGAACGGTTCGGTCGCCGGGAACTTCGGAGCTTTTCTTTCTATCCCGTGCCCCGCGGCGGTGTGATCGTGTACGGGATGCTGAGCTACGCCCTCGATCTTCCCGCGACCGGAGACAACTCTTCCATTGCCGCCGACGCGCCCGTTATGTTCGTGGACGATTGCGCCATTTCGGGCATGAGGTTCGGCCAGATGCTGGGCCGCTTTCCCGGCCGCCGGGTGATCTTTGCTCCCCTGTACTCTCACCCGGACCTGCGGCGTGCAATTTGCGACCGCGAGCCACGGGTGATCGACTGCGTAAGCGCGCACGATCTCGCCGATCTCGCGCCGGAGCTTTACGGGGAAGGTTACGCCGGCTGGCACGCCGTTTGGTCGCAAAGGCTTGGCAAGGAGGTCTATTGGACCGGTCAACCCGAATACCTCTGTTTCGCATGGAACGAGCCGGAGAGTTCGTTCTGGAACTCCGCGACCGATAAACTTGAGCCCGGGTGGCGCCTCGTCCCTCGTAACCGTTGCCTCCGCCATCGGTCGGTCGACGGGCCACCGCACCGAGACACCGACACCCCCCTCCTTCAGGTTCTGCCAAAAGCCGCCGGCCCGATCAAACCGGCAAACGGGACGATCTACGCGCGCATGCCCGACGATACCGTCGCCCTCGCGGCACTCCCGGGATCCGAATGCTACATCCTGGAGGGGACTGCCGCGGCGATGTGGTTCGCCCTGGTCGAACACGGCGCCGTCGAACCGGCCGCGGCCTCGCTCGCAGGAAGGTACGAGGTCGAAGCGGAACGCCTCGAAGCCGACATGAAGCGATTTGTGGAGAACCTTCGGGATCAGGGGCTGGTTGCGGATTCCTAGAACTTGGTTCCCGGTTGAAAGAAACCGACATTTCCACCGGGAGTCCGCCTCAGGGATGGGGATCGAACTACGGAAGACGAGTCGCCTTCCCGGCGCCCGGGCCACGGCAGGTGCGCGCGGATACCCGGAACGATTTGAATTGAGTTCCGAGTGTCGATAGCTACCAATAAACCGCACCAACTCGAAACGTCTAACGATCGACCTTCACCGTTGCCTTTCAACCACAGCATCTTCGGATTCAACGTCGAAACGGATTACCGGTTCAGAATGCCCATGGCGAAATCCGACGGCCCGCCCGATCTCCCCTTTTCCTGTATTCCCGCTCCCGGCCAACGCACGTTCGACGAATCGAACCGGATCTACGCGACCGATTACAAGAACCGATTCGGCGAAAGTTCGGTACTTCTTTATCGCGACGACAACGCGGAAATCATGCGCTTCCCGAGGATCGCCGATTTCATATTGAGGCCGGAATCCATCACCTGCGAGTTGCTGGATCCCACTGTGGAATACATGGTCGAGATCTGCCTCCTTGGACACGTTTTCGGCTATTTTCTGGAACGTTCGGGATTCTCTCCTATTCACGGCGCTTCTGTGGAAGTTGACGGCGCTGCCGCGCTGCTGGTCGCCGATCGGACGGGTGGGAAGAGCACCTTGTCCGCGTCGTTCGTTCGGGCCGGATACCCGCTCATTGCCGATGATATCTCGGCACTTGAAATCCGAGAGGAAGAGATTCTCTGCCGCCGTGGATATCCACAGGTCAAACTCACTCCGGAACAGGCAAAGTATTTTGTCGGGTCCGCCGATGGTTTTCCGCTCGTCCATCCCGCCTATGAGAAGCTCAGTGTTCCGGTTTCGGAATTCGGAAGAATCGCGGATGGCCCCGCTGAAGTCGCGCGCATATACGTTCTCGAACGGCAAATCGAGCCCGGACCGGTCCGCGTCGAAACGATACCGCCCGGCGAAGCCCTGATTGAGCTGATCAGACACACGTTCATCACGGAAATCATCGATGCGACCGATCTCAAGGTCCCCCGGATGAAACGCCTCGCCCGGATCGCGCAATCGGTCCCCGTCAAACGCCTCCGCTATCCGACCGGTTACGAAAGCCTCCCAAAAGTCCACGAAGCCGTGCTCGCGGATTTGGATTTCTGAGCAGCCGCCAAAGAGCGCATAGAACGCAAGGGAAGACCCCCTCGAACGATGATTGAGTTGGTAAGTCTTGCCATT
>SLTG01000077.1 GCA_007130045.1 Opitutales bacterium | reverse complement strand
TATCCCTCTCTGACAGAACGCCCGCCAAGCGGTCGATCTCACCGGTGGTCTTGAAGAACCCTTGAAAGCCCTCGTATTCCGCCGGGGCGCTGGGGTAGAAGATCCACTCCTCACGTGATTCTGGAATAAAAGCTAGAATCGCCTTCTCGGTCCGATTCGTCAGGTCGGCAAGACGTCTTTTGTAGATCTGGTAACGCAAACCGTCCGCCTGGTTGCTCTCACCAGGTAGCAGGCTGACTACAGCTTTCCGGCTCCCATCAAGGCGTCCAGCGAAACCGATGGAACTCCTGGTCGTTTGTTTCTGCAGGTGTTGGCCGAAGGCAGAGACGGCATGGCGGTAGAGTTCGGAAACGCCGGCTTCCTCTGCCTGTTGCGTTAATTCGTCGTAGGTGAGGTTTGGCCGGCGTTTTGAAGAACCTTTTGTCCTCGCATGGAGTTCAACTTCAGTCGGCTCAATGAGAAAGACACGCCCCAGAAGCTCGCCCTCGCCTGGAGTCTGGAAGTACTGGAAGGTTGCCGCATTGATGCTCACCCCATGTTTGTCCGAAAGATACCGGATAATCCGCTCCGAACTTGGATCGATCTTTGCTCCCACAACGACGATTCGGTGGTCACCGTTCACGGTCTCCGGGAGATCCATGCCAAACCGCTCCCGAAACGCCAGCGAAAGGTCCGCTCCCGGCAGGTAGCGCTCCGCAATCTCTGTTACCCGATCATGCCCCAGTTCCGATACCCAGGCCGCATAATCAAGAGCCTGGGCGGTGACCTCACGGGGTGTCTTATCCCGCTTCAATTCGACAATAACAAGGTCGCCTTCCTCGTCCATGCACAAAAGATCGATGAAGCCGCCGAAATCTGTTCCAACCTCCGTTCCAATAACCAAGAGCCCCGGATCCAGGACTGAAATATCCCGCGTCAGCCACTTCTGGAGGCGCTCCTCAAGGTCGAGCGGCACCTGCCGAAGTTCGGTGAGCTGATCACCCGCAGCTACGGACCATAATCGAATCTCTTCGGACATGCTGCTGTTCTACCGGCTCAAGGTCAACGAAGGCAATCAGCTAAGCTGTACCTCCTTCAGTAAACAATCTCCATGCGAAGTCCGCAGCTGTCGTATTCGGGAGACGACGGAATGACTTGGGCTTTTCCGGCTCGCAACCTCTCGGCGGACCAGAGCATTGCGAGTGCGTCGATGAGGTCGTTCTTGGCGACTCCGCGTCCTCGCAATTGCGGCCAGAGGTTTGGAATCAGGTCGTCGCCGAGATGGGCTGCGATGAGTCGCTCCCGCTCCGCCCGGCCTGCCGGTTTCTGCTTTGCGTTTTGCATGGGATTGCCGGCCCAGGCTTTGAAGCTGACTTCCGGGTGTCCCTCGCGAACCATCGATTGCCCGGGGTCGAGCTCGCGGATTGCGGCGTCCATCTCGCGCACCTTCGTCGTGATCCCCCAGGCCTGTCGGGACATGCCCTTGTTCTCAACATCCTGCCGGATACGGGAGGCGTCGCTGTAGTCCGTCGCCTCCAGCACCGGCCGGATCGGCGCGGAGAAAACACTCGTCATCCGGGGCCAGCCGGAAAACGCCGCGCCATCCGGTCCGCTTCGCGTGGCCCAAGGTCGGTGCTGCCTGTCGTGTCAAATTTTCAATAAAACCGCAATTTTTCTTGCAGTTTATTTCGGTACATGGTTCTTCATCAAGGCGATGGCGACTAAACCCCAGAATGGGTCCAAAGGGCGCCTCGCGATCTTACTCCGGAGGGTTGTCGATCAGCGGGGTATGCGCCAGAAGGCGGTCGCCGAGCGGATTGGGATAACCGAGTCGTCGCTTTCCCATATTTTGAATGGGCGCTCCCGGCCGCGACAAGTTACCTTGACGCGATTTATGCAGCAGCTGTCGGTAACTTCGGAGGAGGAGCAACGGATTGTCGCCGCTTACGATCACGCGGAGTTTCGTGGTTTGCCCGAATCTCCGGCGGCGCCCGAACGTCCGATGCCCGCGGACGAACTGGATCGAGTGCGGCGTTATATGGAGGTCAAGTCTCTATCGGTCGCTTTCGAGGATAAGGTGGAGACGATTCTCAGGAATTGCGGATTCGTTTTCGAAAGGTCGTATCGCAAGCACCCCTATATCTGTGATTACCTGATCCCCGGGCCGCCCCGGGTCGCCGTCGAGTGCAAATACAATATCGACCGCGATTGGGATCGTACCGTGGTAACGGTGGGACTGTTAAAAAGCGAGCTGAAGGTCGAATGTGTGATCGTGGTGATACCCGAGCTGAACGCACTGGCCCGCGACTCCATTGACGCGATTCGTCTGGCGGGAGGTATGGTCTGTTTGCCTTCCCAACTCAGGAGTTCGGCGAAGGGGTTGCTGGAAAGGAGGGCGGTATGACCTATATCGTCGAGGAGCCTTTATGGGAGGTCACGCTGGAGGAAGCTGACCGGTCCTATTATAAGCTGGTCTTGATTGTCGGACCAGCCGGGAGCGGAAAGACCGATCGCCTCAAAACCATATCGGAGTCGTATGCCTTCGGCTTCTTGAATCTTGGCGAGGAACTCAGCCGGCGGCTTTTGGTGATACCACCGCACCTGCGCAGCGCGGAGGCTGAAGAGCTGACGATAGATCTCGTCAATGAGATAGGCAGCCTACGGATCGCGATCGATAACACCGAAATACTTTTTGAACCTCCGCTCAGGCTCAATCCCCTTGCCGTACTGAAGAAACTTTCGCGCTCCCAGGTCGTTGTAGCGACTTGGACCGGCTCGTTCGACAAATCGAAATTGACTTACGGCTTTCAGGGGCATCCGGCCTATCGGGAGTACGCCTTTACCGATGAAGATTCCTTCATCATCACGCCTTCACAGATTTTGCCATGAAGTATCGCGATCTTATTCAGTTCGAGCCGATCGAACGGGTTATCCAACTCCGAGACGCCAATCAGGAGGACCGGGCAAGAGCCTTTGTAAGCACGTTCGTTATTTCGGATGTGATGGCGGGAAGACTCAAGGATCTGGTGCTCCCGCATATGCGCATAGACGCACCGGGTGATACGAAGGGATTGCTCGTGGTCGGGAATTACGGGACCGGGAAGAGCCATTTGATGTCCGTTCTTTCCGCCGTTGCCGAACACTCCGAATTGCTTGATTCCATCAGCAACCCTGCGGTGCGCGAAGCGGCGGGTCCTATCGCCGGGAACTTCAAGGTGATTCGCATGGAAATCGGGGCGACGGAGATGGGCCTGCGGGATATCATTATCCGAAATATCGAAAAACAGCTCCGGGCCTGGGGGATCGGCTACCAATTCCCCGCCGCCGACCAGATCACGGAAAACAAGACCTCCTTCGAGGACCTGATGGCGGCGTTTGATGAGCAATATCCCGGAAAGGGGCTTCTTATTGTGGTGGACGAGCTGCTCGATTACCTGCGCTCGCGCAACCAGCAGGCGTTGACCCTGGACCTTGGGTTTCTTCGGGAGATCGGCGAGGTGTGCAAGGATCTGCGCTTTCGCTTTCTCGCCGGCGTTCAGGAGGCGATTTTCGATTCCGACCGCTTTGCCTTTGTTTCGGAGAGCCTGGCCCGGGTGAAAGATCGTTTCGACCAGATTCGCATTCAGAAGACCGACATCACCTATGTGGTGGCCAACCGTCTTCTCAAGAAATCCGATCATCAGAAGGAGAAAATCCGGGGCTATCTGGAGCCGTTCGCCCGATTTTACGACGGATGGACGGAGCGGCTGGAGGAGTTCGTCGAGTTGTTCCCGGTTCATCCGAATTACATCCAGACCTTCGAAAGTCTTCCTATCGTCGAACAGCGCGGCGTACTTCAGGTGCTTTCCCTCAGTTTCGACAAAATCGCGGATCAGGATCTGCCGCAGGACTATCCCGGCCTTTTGGCCCTCGATAGCTTTTGGGCGTACCTCAAGGACAACCCGCATTTTCGAGCCAATGACGACATCAAAGCGACCATCGAGTGCAGCGACACACTCGCTTCCAAGGTTGAAACCGGGTTTCCCAGGAAGAAACGGCAATATCTGGGAATGGCCAAACGGATTGTCGATGGATTGTCCGTCCACCGCCTGACGACCTCGGACATCAATGCCCCGATCGGCCTGACGCCGGAGGAAATTCGCGACCAGCTTTGTCTCTATCATCCGTTCGTGGCGGAAATGGGGGGCGAACCTTCCGAAGACCTCCTGACTCTGGTCGATGTGACGCTTAAGGAGGTCAAGACCTGTGTCAGCGGGCAGTTCATTTCGCAGAACGATGACAACCGGCAGTGGTTTCTGGACCTGAAGAAAACGGAAGATTTCGATGCCCTCATCGAGAAGCGGATGGCGAGCCTCAATGACGAAGACCTGGACATGGCCTATTTCAGCGTGCTTGCCCAGGTAATGGAGGCGACCGATCCTTCCGACTTCACGGGCTTCCGCATTTGGGAGAGCGCCATGCCCTGGAAAGAGCGCAACGTTACCAAACTCGGATGGCTCTTCTTCGGCGTTCCGAGCGAGCGCTCCACGGCGCAACCCCCCAGGGATTTCTACCTTTATTTTCCCCAGATCATCGCGCCTCCCTCCTTTAGAGACGAAAAGAAGCAGGACGAAGTATTCTTCCGCATGGATGCCAAGGATGAAGGATTTCGGCACTCGCTTGGACTTTATGCCTCGGCACTGGCCCTCCGTGCCAACGCCAGCGGCAGCAAGAAGCAGGAGTATCACCGCAAGGTTGAGCTCCACTTTTCGGCCCTTACGAAATGGATGCGGGAAAATTTTCTCAGCAAGGTCAAGGTGACCTATAAGGGGACCACCAAGCCCCTTTCCCAGGCGCTGGCGGGCGAGAACGCATCGGGGAAAACCACCCGTGAACAGGTTTTCCTTGCGGCGTCGAATCACCTGAACGGACACTTTGCCGAAATCTGCGGCGACTACCCGAAATTCACCCGGCAGATCACATTCGGCAAAGACGGCAATGCGACCCAAGCGGTGCAGGATGCGCTGCGGGCGTTGCAAGGCGCCTCCACACAGACCGGAGCGGCCGTCCTCGATGGCCTGGGCCTCTATGACGGAGACCGTATCGATCCGCGGCAAAGCCGCTACGCCGGATACGTCCGGGAGTGCATCAACAGCAAGGGGCACGGTCAGGTGCTGAACCGCAGCGAACTCGTTCACGACGTGGACGGCGTCGAATATTTCGTGGCCCCCGGGAAGTTTCGCCTGGAGGTCGAGCTCCTGATCGTTGTCCTCGGTGCCCTCGTTCACTCGGGCGAAGCCGTCCTTTCCATACCCGGCAAGGAATTCAGCGCAACCGATCTCGGCGATCTTGCGTCGAAGCCCGTACGCGACCTCGTCGATTTCAAGCACATCAAACAGCCGAAGGACTGGAACGTGCCGGCGATCAAGGCCCTGTTCGAACTTTTGGGGCTGTCTCCCGGCCTCGCGGTTCAAGTGACCCAGAATGATTCCGGGGCCGTCGTACAGCTCAACACCGCGATCAATCAAAAGGTCGAGAAACTGGTGGGTATGAGACAGGAACTTGGGAGCGGGATTCCGTTCTGGGGGACCCGTTTGTACAAGGACGACGAAGTTTCGGAGCTGTCCGCCCAGTTGGATAAACTCAAGCAATTCCTGGAGAGCCTCCAGGCGTTCAACACCCCGGCAAAGCTCAAGAACTTCAAATACTCCGAGGAGGAGATCGCCGCGCACAAGCCGACCTTGGAACGAGCGAAGACGGTGGAAGAGCTCAAAGCGTTCGCCGATTCCGTCTCCGACCTCACCAACTATTTGAGCAATGCCCAGTCCGTGCTGCCCGACGAGCATCCCTGGTGCGAGAAGAGCAAAAAGCTCAAAAGCACTGTCTGCGAGGCGGTGCTGAAGCCCGGCAACCGGGGATCGACGGAGTTTCGCAAGAAAGTGATCGGTCAGCTCAAGGAGCTCAAAAAAGAATACATCGGCATATACCTCCAGCTTTACCGCCACGGGCGATTGGATATCCAGCAGGATCAGCGAAAGCAGCGTCTGCTGAGAGACGTGAAGATGGAGCACCTGAAAGCCCTTGCCTCCGTGCCGACCATGAACGTTTCCCAGCTTCGAGAGATCCAGAGCGAGTTCGCTCGTTTAAAGACGGGGGAAAACCTCACCGCCGACAGTCTTGAGGACAATCCCGTCGCCGGGGATTTTTATCCCGCCATGGAAAGTGGACAGGGCGTTTCCGCGGAGCAACGGCTCAACAACCTGGAACAACGAATCGAATCCACCTACAAAGCCTGGACGGAAGCGCTCCTCAACGAATTCGAGGATCCCGTAACCAAGGAAAACCTGAAACTGCTCGATCCGGCGGCCCGCAAGCAGATCGAAACCTTCCTCGAACAGCGGGAAGTCCCGGCCGATCTCTCAAAAGAATTCGTCTCCGCATTGAATCAAGCCCTCTCCGGCCTCAGCCGGGTCGTGGTGAACCCGAAGAAACTCGAAGAATCCCTCTTCCCGGCCGGCGCCGCCACCACCGTTGAAGAATTCAAAGAACGCTTCGCCGCCTACCTGGATCAGCTCGTCAAGGGGCAGGACCGGGCGAAGGTGCGACTGGTCTTGGGGGAAAAGGAGGAGGGGTGAAGAATGAGCCAGGGAATACAGCAAGTCCTTCGGAACACACCGCCGCTGTTTCGCGCCTCTCGCCGAGCCTTGCCTTGACACCCGGTCGCGTGATAAAATGATCACCCATCGATGAAAACACCCAAGAGACGTCGCCCACGGGTTCGTGAAATCGCGAAGGAAATTCCGGAAGGAATTGATCTGAAAGATCTTGCCTTCCGCGTTCGGTACGTGGGCAGCCCGGAGCACAAGGATCGACCGGGGGTTTTCCGGGAGGCCGCCACCTGTTCGAGTATCTTACCATTCCGGAAAATGGCGGTGCAATTGTCACATCCCTGCAATCGGACCGGCAAAAGCGGAATCGAGCTTTCGCCGCGGAATTCGGCACCTCCGGCCTGGTCATCCGCCATCAGATCCAAAATCACCGGCTCGCTCGTATCGAACCCTGGTCGGAGTGGGCGGATAGGGTGGAGCAGGAGTAAAGCAATGAAGGCTAATAACCGAACCATGGATTACGCCGATCATACCGATGCCGGCCAAGCGTTTTTATGACCATGACCCGAGATATCCTCGATAAATCGTGGCAAGGATCAGGAGTTGCGATCCTGAGATCGAGAGGCAGAACGCTTAATCAGTTTATGATTAATGTCTTAAGTGATTTTACAGCTCCCCGCGCGGGAAGTTTTTTATACATAATACTTGCGTCCGTGATATTCTTCGACCAAATTGAACCTATTATCCGCTCCTTGAGAGTAGGCCTGCCCACCCATCTCGGGCATGTGCTGAAATCCTGGAGCTTTTTTTGTGCCCGAACCCTGCCATGAGAATCCGCCGGATTGCCATCCTGATAGACGGAGGTTTCTTTTTGAAACGCCTGCCAAAGATCGTTGAGAAAAAGCACTGGGAATCGCCTGAAGCCGTCGCTGAATCGGCTCGAGTCCTATGCAAGCGGCATGTGCAGCATCTAATCCGAGAATCCGAGAAGGCCACCTCAAGCAAGTGGCTCGATCATGTGTACCGCCTGTTCTATTACGATGCAAAGCCCTTCGCTGAAATTGCGCATCATCCGTTACTGAATCAACAGATTCAGTTTGCCAAAACGCGGGAGGCTCGTTTTCGGGAGGAACTCTTCAACAGGCTCCGTCGAAAGCGAAAGTTCGCGCTCCGTCTCGGCAAAGTCACAAAGGAGGATAGCTGGCGAATCAAGAACGCCGCATTAACCAAGAAAATCCTGAAGACCCGTCAATTTTCGGAATTCTTCGAGCAGATTGCCGCCGCGAGCACAAATGGGGAAGATCCTCCCCGTCTGGACGGTTCTCAGCTTCGCGAATTCGAAGCCATGACCGAAGCATGGCGGAATCTCACTCCGAATGATGTGACATTGGCGCTAAGGCAGAAAGGCGTGGACATGCGGATAGGCACTGACATCGCGACGATCGCCCTCAAGAATCAAGCCGACACTATCATTCTCGTGACGGGCGATAGCGACTTCGTTCCCGCGGCGAAGGTTGCCAGACGTGAAGGTGTCGAGTTCTTGATTGATCCCCTGTGGCAATCCATAAACGACGATCTTCACGAACACGTGGACGGCGTCGTTGCTGGTTTCAAGCGTTCAGCTGAAGGAAAAACCATCTTGGGTCCAAATAATGAGGAAGATGCTGGATAAGCTCTACTCAAGAAGTACTTCAATGGCCTTTTCCGTTACAACACAAATTGCTACATCCACCTGCATCCGGCTGTGGTCAAAAACAGAGCAACCTCGGATGACCCCGATGACGCGGATCCTTGGGGAATCGGAAGAGTGCCCCGACGTAATCAATCCCGAGAAATCGGATTCCCCCGACAACCTGCAAAACCTCTCCGGCGGAGAGCAGGAACAGCATTACCTCGTAACCCGCCTCGCTCTCGCCGACGTCCTGGCCAAAGAACAGCGCCAGCTCGTAGTCCTCGACGACGTCCTCAACGCCACCGATTCGGGGCGTCTCGCCCGACTCTTAACCCTTCTGGAAGAAACCGCCGACCGCCTCCAGATCATCATCCTCACCTGCCACCCCGAGCGCTACCGGGCGCTGGATGGGGCGGAGTTTTTTGGGTTGGGTTCTGGGTTATGAGTTTTGGGTTCTGGGTTATGGGTTATAGCAATGAGTGTGATTCGACAGTTTGAAGATATTGAAGGGTGGAAGGTCGCCCGAGAGCTTACGCAGGCGGTTTACCGGATGACGATTGAGGGAGAGTTTGCGCGGGATTACGGTCTGAAGGATCAAATTCGGCGGGCATCGGTTTCGATCATGTCGAATATCGCCGAAGGCTTTGGACGAGGGGGAAATCAGGAATTCGTACATTTCCTCACGATTGCCCGTGGTTCTGCCGCAGAAGTGCAGGCACAGCTTTACGTCGCTCTGGATGCCGGGCATATCAGTCAGGAACAATTTAGCGAACTGAATGAGTTAGCCGCAAACTGCGGCCGACAAATTGGCGGCCTCATTCGCTACCTCAAACAATCGACGCTCAAAGGTTCCAAACACAAATAACCCAAAACCCAGAACCCAGAACCCAGAACGCAAAACCCAGAACCAATTTCCATGCAACAATCCGATTTTAACTCAGAACTCAAAACCCAGAACTCAGAACCGAAAACCGTCGAATGCCTCGGCATGACGTTCGATTCCGACGAGGCTCGCCGAGAGCATTTTATCGAGTTGCTTCGGGAGAAGCTGAAGGATCCGGAGTTTCGGAAAATCGAGGGGTTTCCGATTGGAGAGGATGAAGACATCCTGAATCTTTCCGATCCGCCTTACTATACCGCCTGCCCGAATCCGTGGATC
>SLTG01000005.1 GCA_007130045.1 Opitutales bacterium | reverse complement strand
CGCGTTCTCCACGAGCGCGCCCACGACGGTCCCGACGAGACGCGCCCCGGCGTCCGCATCACGCGCGGGCTGCCTGTTCGCTCGCTCCGGCTCGGAATCACCGGTCAATGCGATATCGTCGAATTTCACCGAGACGGCGCAATCCTTCCGGTCGAATACAAACGCGGCCGGCCCAAGGCTCACCGCGCCGACGAGGTCCAGCTTTGCGCTCAGGGAATGTGTCTTGAGGAAATGCTCGACCTGCCACCGGGAAAAATCGCGACCGGCCAACTCTTCTACGGTCAACGCCGCCGGAGAACGGAGGTGCCGTTCGACAGCGATCTCCGCGATCTGGTGACCGAAACGGCCCTGGCTATTCATCGGATGATCGAATCGGCCGTGACACCGATCGCCGAATACAACGAAAAACTCTGCAACGCCTGCTCGCTTATTCATCTTTGCCAACCGCACGCCTTCGACCGCAAACGCGGGGCGGCATCCTGGTTTGCGGCGCGCCTCCGCGAAACCGATTACGGCCAATGAAAACCCACCTCAACACCCTGTTTGTCACGCTCGAAGGCGCCTATCTCCGTCGGGACGGGGCCGCTGTCGAAGTGCGGCACAATCACGAATCCAAACTCCGGGTTCCTCTGCACAACCTTGACGGAATCGTTTGCTTCGGATGGGACTGCGCCACGTCGGCAGCCCTCATGGCCGCTTGCGCGGAGGCCAATGTCAGCCTTTCATTTCACACCCCGCACGGAAAATTCATCGCAGCCGCCCAAGGCTTTGTCTCCGGCAATGTTCTTCTTCGCCGCGCCCAATACCGCCACGCCGACGATCCCACTTCCAGCGCCGCAATCGCCAGGAACCTGGTCGCGGCTCAAAATAGCCAATTGCCGCACCGTCCTCATGCGCGGCACGCGTGATCACGGCGAACGGAATCCCGAAAAGGCGGCCACCCTTATCGCGGCCGCCGATCGTCTCAATCATCGCCTTCGCAGCCTAAATCAGGCGACAAACCTCGACGAAATCCGCGGGATCGAGGGCGAGTCCGCCGTCTTTTACTTTGAAGCCTTCAATGCACTCTTTACCGGGAACGGCTCATCAATGACCCTTTCCGGACGCTCCCGCCGTCCGCCCCTCGATCCCGTCAACGCGCTCCTGTCTTTCTGCTACACGCTTCTGATGCACGATTGCCGCAGCGCCCTTGAATCGGCGGGACTTGATTCCCAGTGCGGATTCCTGCACCGTGACCGACCCGGACGCCCCTCCCTCGCGCTCGATCTCATGGAAGAATTCCGGCCCGTCATCGCCGATCGCGCCGCCCTTACGCTGATAAACCGTCAGCAAATCGGACACCGAGACTTTGAAACCAAAGAATCGGGAGCCGTTCTGTTACGGGAAGATTCCCGCAAAAGCGTTCTCACCGTTTGGCAGGAACGCAAGCAAACCGAAATCCTGCATCCTTTTCTCCAGGAGAAAACCACACTGGGACTCGTTCCGCACCTGCAAGCGCGTCTCCTCTGCAGGCATCTTCGCGGCGACCTCGACTCATACCCCGCCTTTCTAGCCCGGTAACCACAATCAAAACCTCCCTATGTACGTCCTCGTCACCTACGATGTCTCCACCACGACACCCGCCGGACAACGTCGCTTGCGCCACGTCGCGAAAGCGTGCCTGGATTATGGACAACGCGTTCAGAACTCGGTATTCGAATGCAAAGTGGATCCCGCCCAGTTCACAGCCCTCAAGCATCGTTTGCTCACCTTGATCAAGGAGGAAACCGATTCTTTGCGATTCTATCAGCTTGGAAACGAGTGGCATAACCGCATAGAACATTTCGGGACCAAGAAAGGCTACGATGTCGACGGCTTTCTCAACGTATAAGATTGCCGCGCGAACCCCAAGCGATCACACTTTCCTCCGACCTTTCGCGAATAGCGCAAGTCGCTATTCCTCAACGATTCTTTGACAGTCAATAATAAGTCGGGCGTATTGCTTTTGCGATTGCACTGCCCTTCGCGAAAAGCCAGCTTTAAAATTATGCGCATCATTTATTTAAATGGTGCGCCGTCGCGCCCCGCACGGGGCGCGCGGATTGAAACGATCACCAGCTCGGTCGCCGCCGCGCCCGCATCCGTCGTGGTTCCCGTCGTGGTCCACGTCGTTTCAATCCGCGCGCCTCTTCAGCGATGTGGAAATCTTGTTGAAATTGGAGTTTTCGTTTGTTTGCCATCGCTTCAGGGCTTCGATAGACGGAGGTTTTTTCTGGCAGTCTATTCAAAGACGAGGCGAAAACAGTAACGGAAGGGAATTCAATCATCCCAACTTAGTGCCTCGCGATCCAATTCACCTTTATTGACCAGCGTGGTGCGAATCATCAATGGAGAGACGTCAAAATGTTTGGCCGCTTCCGCAACGTCGTCTTCGTCCGGATCGTCTGTCTGGATTTTTTCTAGTAGAGCATTGATCGGACACAAGAATTCCTGTGCAAACGCTCGTTGAAACTGCTGCCGTGCAGTTTTGGCATCCGTCGACGGTATCAGCCGCTCATTGCCTTGCAGATCGAGATGATCGCCCAAGAGTCTGCCGCAAGCAAAGCGGCGGGTTGTTGACCATGAACTGTCCAAGTAAAAATCGAAGTCTCCGGTCTTCCTTGATCGTACGGCGAGTGACAGAGGAGCGAGGGGTTTTTGCCGGCTAGTGAAGATCCCCGGCTTGGTTCCAAGGAGGTCCGCCAGTTGTTTATTCGTTATAGGTTTTTTGCCCAGGCCCCATTGATCTCGGGCTATTTTTGCCAGTGTGGTCGCCCGCTGCCATGGTCGTAGGTTGGCTGGGTATCTCGGTTTGGTCGATAATTCAGGCATTTTGCAGCGATGCCCATGTCCGGCAGGTTTGGCTGTTGAGTCGGCCAGGTCCAAGATTGCCTTCAATATTTCAAGGGTTGCATGACGTCCTTGGGCGGCCACCTCCTCTAATGCATTGCGTCCCAGACGACCTGTGTCCTCGAAAAGCATTCTCATCGTCTCCTCCGGGGCGTCGTCCGGATCATAGCCACATTTCGCCTCCAATCGACGCCAGCGGGCCATCTTCGGGTCGTGGCGTTCCGCCAACACCTCTCCCCAAAGTGTCGAAAGATTGTCATCACGAATTTTAAGGGTATGCATTCGCGAAAGGACGCCTTCGATAAAAACATCCACCTTCTCCTCAAACTCTTCCGCTGATATACGCGATAGGATGTGATTAAGATAACGGATGGGCTCGAATGCGGCATTTTGCCTCGAAGCTACTGATCCAACCGCGAGAGTCTCCCCATCACTTGCGAAAAGCAAGTTTGGCCAGACATATCCTCCACCTGCCGACGTTAAGCTATGCGCCATCCGCCAATTTGGATCTTTTCGTGAAGAGCGTGACTCAGGTTCCCATCGCAACCGCCACCAGTTGCCGGCAAACCATTGCGCCAGTTGATAACCACAGCCCCTCAGGTGCGTCCGGACTGTACGCGCATCGATTTCTTCCAGCCGTGTCAGCCAGTCTTCACCGACTCCCAATCCGATTTCGGCGGAAAACCAACGGTCCATCGGGCTTTCCGTTTCGCGACCAAACCAGTCGCACTCAATCTTAAATTCCTTAAGCATCGCAGTCTTTCCACTTTTCCAGTACCAGCTCTCGAAACGTATCATCCACAGGCATGGGGTAGCCGTGATAGGTTCCGTTTCCGGGGTTTTCCAATTGCGCTTCAAATGGAGTACCATCGTCACTCACTGCCCAAACATTCTGGGGAAAGCCGTTGCGGACTTGATTACTGA
Organism: Opitutales bacterium; assembly: GCA_007130045.1. Classification (GTDB taxonomy): domain Bacteria; phylum Verrucomicrobiota; class Verrucomicrobiia; order Opitutales; family T3Sed10-336; genus PXDC01. Next base: position 5,609 of record SLTG01000005.1, on the reverse strand, counting down.
CCAAGCCACGTTTGATCCCCCTTTTTAGTAATTCCAGGGCCAGCTTTCGCTGAAATATATTGGCTTTGTCGCAGAGTGTTTTGTCACGGCGTGGACTGGCGGGAGGGATCAACCCAAAGTCTCCCGCGTTTCTCTTATGTTCCGGATTTCCTCCATAGCGAACACTCTTGCCCCAGCGTTTCAGGTCCGCTTCAACAGGGCAGGCCGCAATTGCTCGCTTGCCGTTAAATGACTTTCTCTTCGTAAACATAAACCCGATAAATATTAAAAACCGTTCCGGTGAGTTTCAATTTCTTGTTCCGCATGGCTCAGGCCGTATACAGCAGCGCCTGCAATTGATTGACCGCATTCCTGAGCTTGTCCGAATCCCCGAACTTGGCAATGATTTCGTTCACGTTGCCGTGCTGGGAAACGGGCGGGACTTTGAGGACGTCCGGCAGTGAGAAGGAGCGTTCGCCGTCGGCGGCGTATTTCTCGAGGAGGTCGGTCAGGATTTCGCGGGCTTCCGCGCCAAACAGAGCGAAGAATTCGGCTTCCTGTTTTTTGACCCTTTCGGCCCGCTGACGCCGCGTCAGGAGTGGAGCGTTGAAGCCCAGGTGGCAGAGCAGGTCAAAGGGGTCGGCGTCGGGTTGGCGGTCGGAAAGTATGCGGTCAGGGCGAAACAGGTTACCTTTTGCGCTCCCGATAGCGATGAACGCGAACCCGGAGAGCGTCAGCGCTTCCCAGTCCCATCTTGTTGGCAATCCAAGTGCAGGAGACGCCCGCCATGACTGCTTCATTCAAGCCGAAATGTAACCTGCGCCCGGTCCGGATGTGGATCCCCGACTGCTATGCCCCAAACTTTCGGGAATCGATCCGGCAACAGATCCGGCAGATTGATGTCGCCGACGAAAAGGACGCCCAGGATTTCATCGACCGGGTTGCGGCAGACTCCGCGGATTCATGACGAAAAGCAGTTGCGGCTCAGCCGCACTTTGGCTTTCGCGGTGGGATTGGGACAGTAGGCTGCGAGCGGAAACGGGCGGACGAACCCGCCCTTTTCTGAAAATTATCATTTCGCCCTCCGCCCCTTTGGGCTTGAGCGCGGTACTCGGAGCCCCTTTCTTCCATCGGATGGGAAGCGAAGGTCCTGAGAGAATGATTTACCTGCTGTCCGGCGACGAACGCCGGCGCGTGCGCTGCCGCATCCTGTTGACCCGGTTGCTGAACTGGAAACATTTTCGTCCGGCGCCGGTCAAGCGGCTTCCCGAACTCATGCAGGGTGGCTACGAGGCTTATCGGCGTAACGCCGACCGCCGCATCTTGTCGCGACTGTTCTTTTACGAAATCCGCGAAGGCGGCGAAGCCGTGCTCGACGGCGCGGATGGCGCCGAGTTGCTGCGCGCCATGCTGGAAACCGGGCGGGCGTTTTTCGAAGGCGGCAACCACCTGCGAGCCGCCTGGGGCGATCCCCTGCCGGCGTCGCCCGAGTGGACGCACGGAGAAGACGGCCTCTGGCGGACCGAGCTTCGGAACCCGGACACCCCGCTGGAAGTCTTCGCCACCGCGCCTCCCTGTTATGTCGACTTGTCCGCCGCTCCCAACCGCGCCGGGTTTCTATCGACCGACTGGCCGGACGCCCTGGCATGCGACTGGCTGAAGATCCCGCCGGTGGAACAGGAGGAAGCGACCCCTTATTGCCTGCGCCTTTTCAACCGCTACCCCGAACACACGGTGCCCGCCCCCGGCGATCTCGCCGGCGACGACGATGCCGCCCGGACCGCCGTGCCGCGCTTGAAGATTCTGCAGGAAGATGCGGACGATTCCCCCGCGCCCGGCACCCTGCACGACCTCAACGATTGGCTGTTGGTGCGGCCCTCTTTTCTTTACGGATCGCGCGAAGTCCCGTGGCACGACGACCGCCCCACCATTTCCATCCAGGAAAACGGCCGGGTGCTACGTCTGCGGCGCGACCGCGACACGGAGGAGAAGGCCCTGCGCCGCCTGAAGAACTTGGGATTCGAAGAAAAACCGTCCAACCCGCAAGGGCTGCTGTTCGACTTCAACCAGGGGGATTTCCGCCTGGCCCCCGAAGCCGCGCTCACTTGGGAGGACTTGTTCGCTGACGAATTTCCCCGGCTGCGGGAGGCGGGGTGGGAAATCGACTTTGAGACGCGTTTTTCCCCGGTTCTCCCGAAAACCGGCGATTGGTTCAGCCGGATCGAAGCAGCCGGGCGCGACTGGTTCTCCTACAGCGCCGGTTTCCGCGTCAACGGGCAAACCGTGCACGTGTTGCCGCTGCTCCGAAGATTTCTGAAAAGCCATCGGGACGATTCCCTGCCCCGTTTGCGAGAACGCTTCCTGAACACGACCTTTATCGTCACCGCCGGCGAAAAGAACGGGCGCGGCTTCCTGATCCCCGGCCAACAACTGGTCTTTCTGGTCGACACCCTATTCGAGCTGGGAAGCGTGCCGCTCACCGACGACGGCGCCCTGCGCGTTTCGCGCTGGCGGGCGGCGGAACTGGCGTTGGACACCGAAGCCGAGACGCCGGAAACCTTCGACCTGACACGCCTTTCCCACCTGAGGGAACGCCTGGGCTCCGAACAACGCCTCGAAGCCCCCTCCGGCCTCCCGGCCGCGGCCGCCAAGCTGCGGGATTACCAGAAGGCCGGGTTGGGCTGGCTCGACTTCCTGCGCGAAACCGGCACGCACGGCATCCTGGCCGACGACATGGGCCTCGGCAAAACCCGCCATGCCCTCGTTCACCTGCTGCACGAGAAGCACCAGGGACGCCTCGAAAAACCGGCCCTCGTGGTGGCCCCGACGAGTGTCCTGGGAAACTGGGTACGCGAGGCGAAGGCGGAGACTCCGGGACTGCGGGTCCACTCCCACCACGGCACGGAGCGAGAGCGAAACTGGCAGGCCGCTCAAACCGCGGACGTGGTTGTGACCAGCTACCCTTTGCTCCACCGCGACATCGACCTCCTGGCTGGTGTCGATTGGGGGTTCACGATTCTCGACGAAGCTCAGTTGATCAAAAACCCCCGCTCCCTCACCGCGCGCGCTGCCCGGCGTCTGCGCGCCGAACGCCGCCTGTGCCTTTCCGGGACCCCCATGGAAAATCACCTGGGTGAACTCTGGTCCTTGTTTCAATTTCTGATGCCCGGTTTTCTCGGAAGCGAAGACCATTTCCGCGAAGTCTTCCGGCGCCCCATCGAAAACAACGAAGGCACGGAAAGCCGGCGAATCGCCGAACGGCTTTCCCGCCGCATCGCTCCCTTTGTCCTGCGGCGCCGCAAAGAAGACGTAGCGACCGAACTTCCCCCCAAAACCGAAATCACCCACCGCATCGACCCCGCGCCCCGGCAGGCACAACTTTACGAGGGCCTGCGCCTCAGGATGCTGGAGGAAGTCCGGCGCGAACTCGAAGCTCGCGGGATAGAACAATCACAAGTGTTCATCCTCGACGCCCTGCTGCAATTGCGACTCCTCTGCTGCGACCCGCGGCTCGGCCGTGACGGGTCCGGAACTCATGAATCGGAAGATTCGGCCAAACTGGGACGACTCCTGGAACTGCTCGAGGAATTGCTGGCGGAGGGACGCCGGGTGCTGGTGTTTTCCCAGTTTGTCAGCATGCTCGACCTGATCGCGCCCGAATTGGAGGCACGCGGCTGGCAAGCCCTCCGGTTGACCGGAAAAACCGCGAACCGCCAGGAAGTGATCGACGCGTTCGAAAACGGTGACGCGCCCATTATGCTGATCAGCCTGAAGGCCGGTGGCGTCGGACTGAATCTCACCGCCGCCGACACGGTCATTCACTACGACCCGTGGTGGAACCCGGCGGTCGAAGCCCAGGCCACCGACCGCGCCCACCGCATCGGCCAGGACAAACCGGTGTTCGTTCACCGGCTGATCGTCGAAGGGACGGTGGAAGCGAAAATGCTCGAACTCCACGCCCGCAAACGCTCGCTGGTGGACCAGTTGCTGGAAAACCGGCCCACCGACCGTATTCTCCTCGACCGCGAAGCGCTCGAAGAACTCATGGGCGAGGAACGCTTGACCGAGCGGACGGCTTGTTAAGCCGCCTTTTCGAGGAACAGCTCTCGCACTGCTCTTGGATTCAAGCCGCGCCCGCCCCGTTCATCAAACACAAACTCCCGCTCGCCGATTCGTTGATTTACGCGGTCGCTCTCGCTCACAAAGCCACGCTCTGGACACAGAACGACCTTTAAAAAACCTGCCCCGCGTCCGATATTTCCCAAAAGCCAAAGCCTGATTCACCCCGTTCAGAACTCAACCACCGCCGTCCACTCCTCCTCCTTGAACCCCGCACCTCCTTTTCCTCCGGCGAGCAGAAACGCCGCACGAAACGCTCCCCGTTCCGCTAACCTCTCCTCTGCGACCTGCCGAAATCCGTCAAGGACGTCAGGGATGCACCTGACGGCCGTCCTGAATAATTGTTGCCCTCGAACCGGTGTTCGTTTGAAAACGGGTGGTTTGTTCATCGTCGCGACTGCTGAACGTAAACGTGCAGCCGGCGGCAACGGAGGTGGTGAATATTGCCACCGTCAGTAGGTACATCAACGCGCCCTGCAAGAATTTGTTCGCCGCCTTCATTCGTATACGCAACAAAATATCCCCGGTACCGGGCGGCGTCAATTCTTCATCGTCGCTTGCCGGAGCCCAGTATTAATAAGCGCGTTGAGATGTCTTGGATCTTTCTACTTTCACTGCCGATTTTGACGGCCTTCATCGGGTGGATGACGAATCTTGTGGCGATCAGGATGCTCTTCCGCCCGATGGAAGGGATCCGGATCCTCGGCTACACCTGGCAGGGTATCATACCTAAGCGTCAGAAAGAGCTCGCCACGCGCACCGCCGCCATCATCGAACGGGAACTTCTCGACAGCAAACTCCTCGAACAGCAGATCCGCAAGATCGACCTGAAGCCATACCTGAACGATTACGCAAAAAAACTGGTCCATGAAGGACTCGGCGCCAAGCTACGCCGCCTTCCTCTCTTCGGAAATTTCGCCGATTCCTCCGCCCTGATCAGGCTTGAGAAAATGCTGACCGAGGAAATGCAACGGCAGACGGACCCGCTGCTCCATAGGTTATCTACCGAAGTCGGAAAACACATTCCCGTCCGGGAACTTGTTGAAGAAAAGATCCGCGACCTCGACGTTGAAAGGCTGGAACAGATCGTTAACCAGGTCGCAAAAAAAGAGTTCAAATCCATCGAACTCCTTGGCGGCGTCCTTGGTTTCATCGTCGGTCTGCTCCAGTTGCTCGTCCTCTACCTCACCGGCAACCTGGACCTGTGACCCTTTACGGCGCCCGATTCTCCCCGGACCGGAGGCCTGTCCTCCGCGTCCCGCGTAGCTCAAATAGCGAGTGGGGTTGGGACGGAACACAAACCCCCAAATCTCTCCTCATCCCGTTTTCCCTCATCCGGCTCCCGGTGCTCACGCACCGGCCTACAGCGATTTCGCTTTGCCACGCAGGCTGTTATACTTCCCGTCATCAGGTTTTCGGATTCTACTCCCCTTCAAATACTCGATCATTCCCCTCTTGAGAGCTGGGCATTGTTCATAAATTTTCTGCGGAACACTATCGAGGATTTCGTT
>SLTG01000059.1 GCA_007130045.1 Opitutales bacterium | reverse complement strand
CGCCGCAGTCGAAGAAAAGTTCAACTATTTTCTGAATCTTCAGAGAATCTGGAGTTAATCTCCGGCCTCGCTACCAACCAGAGAGGTCGCCATAACCGCTAAATTTTTGCAATGTTAGGGTTGATGAAGCTTTCGATGTCGCTTCTCCGAATTCGAAGGGCTCTCATTGAAAGCCTGCAAACTGGCAACTTATGGCTGCCGATCCAGCGATGGATGGTCCTGTATCCGACGTTCATGTAGTCTGCGGCTTCATTCAGAGTGAGAAGCCGGTCGGGTTGATTGTTGTGAATATCCTGTTGTGCCATGAGCGGAATATACCCACCCACAATTAGTCCACTCAACCGGTGGTATTTAAGGATTTTGCCTCCCGAGGTTTTTATTAGTAAATACCTGAATTCCAGTAGAATGGGGATTTTGGGGAAGGGCGATTCCATCTGGATCCGGAAAAAAAGATCATTTTTTCGAACCCTCAGGCTGTCATTTCTTCATCATACAGTTGATCGCATGAAACAACCGTGTCGCAGCAGACACCCATTGCTAAATGGGTGTTTGGGTTGCGATCGCACTTCCGCCGTTCCTGTCGATCGGAAAGCTTCGAATCTCACCGAACATTCAGGCTTGGACTCGTCGCGGCCTTGTGGGGTTGGCTGCGGTTCGCGAGCGGTCCCGGTGGCCTGTGGGTAATGCCTATTCGGATGCCGCCATCTCGATGATATTGTCGGTTTCCACGGCCTTTGGGGTCAGTGCCCACCAGTTGGCGGCCTCGCCCGGCTCGACGACTTCGCGGTAATGCCGGTAAACGACCGTCAGGCTGGTGTGGCCAAGCTCGTGGGCGGTTTCGGCAGCGTCTTTGAATTTTGCCATGTGGTAACTGGCGTAACTGTGCCTCAAAGCGTTCGCTTTCCAGGCAACCCTTTCGGATTCGATTTCGTTCTCGGCGATGGATTCCTTCCATGCCTTGATTCGCTTGTTCCAGTTTGGCTGTCGAATCGGCCCCTGTTTGAATGCGAATTTCTCCAACCATTTGAGGAGGTTGGGTTGAATGGTCACCAGTCGCCGCGCCGCCGTCTTGGTGACTGATCCGGAAAGGTCGATATGGCCCCGCTCCGGTTTAACCTGTTCCCAATGCAGTCGGCCGATTTCGGCGTCACGCAGGCCCGCGAAACCGCCGAAAAGCAGGTGGGCGAGAATATCGCCTTTAGCGTCCCGCAGAAGGATGCGCATTTCTTCAGGGGTAAAGATTTCGATCCGGCCGGGAGTCGCCTTGGCTTTGCCCGCTTTGGCGACTGGATTCGATGGGGTGTAGGCCATGTTCACGGCGTACTCGAAAAACGTATGGAGGACTCGCCGGTAATTGTTTCGCGTTTGGCCGGCGACTTGAAGCGAAGACAGCCAAATCTCGATGTCCCGTGTCTGAACCTCTGAGGCGTATTTTTCACCGAAGTCGGAACAGAAGCGGCGCAAACGGGAGCGGAGATCGTCTTGATAACGGACGCTCGCCCCGTTCTTTTTCACAGCTTGCTGGAATGCGTCGGCCAGCACTTCGATCTTTTCGGAGCGCTGGGTTGCCTGAACGTGTTTGAGAAAATGATCGACGGCTTCGGTGAGGGTTACTCCGATGGGCTCCAGGCGCTGCTGGCATTCGACGGCTTCGCGGCGCAGTTCGTCCGTTAGCCGGTTCGAGAGTTCGACGCCAAGGTTCAGGAATTCAATTTCTCTCTCCTCTAATTCCCGTTCGGCGGCTTGCTTGGTACGGAAAAGCTTTCGCTTGCGTCCGCCGTTTTGGGGAAACCACACGGCCCATTTGTAGGCGGGTTGCCGTTTACTTTTAAAGGGCTTCAGGGTGGGCGGCTTCCTCTTCATGGGTCAGTTTATGACTCAAGATGCCACCAAAAGACAAGAAAAAACGTCACAAAATCATCACAATGCAATGATATCCGCATAAAACTGTGTAAGAATGCGGTTTCCTAAACCGTTAATCCCAGTTCGAGTCTGGGCGGGGGCACCAGCCGAAAATAAGCCAAGAACCCCATAAAAGAGCGGGTTCAAGGTTGAGTCCCCCGAAAAATTCTTCCGCCACCGATTGCCCCAAAATGCCCTGATTTCCCTTCAAAGCATGTTCAACGCGTTCCGAAGGCACGGAGGGTTTCGCGCGCGGACGGTGTTCAATGTGTTAGGCTTTTCCACGGATACGGACCCCGTTTCCCGGCACCTGCCCCCACGGGGAGAACTTCAGGCGAAGGCAATCACGATAGGAAGGGGTATTTCCCCCCACGAATTCGCAACCGGTTGCCAAATTTCCGCCGCCGGGACTTGCCTTTCGGCGAGCCAATACGCATCTTTAAGGCATGGGTGTTGCGGAAATCATCGAACGGATTAAACACTTGCCCCCGGAGGAGCGGGCGGAAGTGGTCAAGTTCGTTCTGGAAGACGATATGTCACGGATTCCCGAATCCTTCAAGGAAGGCATGGAGGACATAGACGCCGGTCGCACGGTGGACATGGAAACCGCACTCAATAAGCCGTACCCGGGCAACCCCTGATAAATGTCTTACCGCTTTCACGCGACCCGCACCTTTTGGCGCAACTTCTCCAAACTACCCCGAAAGCAACAGGAATCCGCCCGCCGGATCTTCGGCGTCTTTCGGGAAAACCCGTTCGATTCCCGCTTGCGGACGCACAAGATTCACAAGCTTTCAGCCCACTACGGCAAGACGATTTACGCCGTCGATATTGAAGGCGACTTGCGGGCGGTCTTCTACCTCGAAGGTGGTACCGTCTGGTCGGTGGACATCGGTACCCACAAGATTTACAGGGGTTGAAACCGTTAATACCAGTTCGAGTCCGGGCTGGGGCGCCAGGTTCTATCAATCGTCCCGAAAGTATTTGCCTCCTTATCGAGAGCCCCGGGAACCGACACAAACGCAAAGAAACCTGGCATCCCAAGAAAAACCCAGCCGGCCGCTGGCGGAAATTCACCTACGACGAAATCATCGCCCGCGACAAAACCAGCCTCGATATCTTCTGGCTCAAAGACGACAGCCTCGACAACCTCCCCGACCCAGAAATCCTCGCACAGGAAATCATCGACAACGTGGAATCGGGACTGGAGAATTTGAGGACGGTGGCGGCGAGACTGAATAGAGGATGAGTATATGTGTTATCAAAAGGATATGTCGAGTGCATCCAGATTATAAGTAATCCATGCTTCCAATGTGGAATAAAGGGCGAAAGGATCTTTTGGCATCGATAAAGACGTTGCATCCCAAATCCAGGGTGATTGGGCTGAGTGTAATTATCATTGAAGTGCCGTTTATTACAGCGATTTATCGATTGCCTGAATCCCAAGTTATTTGGGCGATAATTGGCTTTGCATTGATCCTTATTGCAGCTATTGCGGCCGTCGTCATGATCGAACTACGCCAGATGAACGATGATCCACCCGTTTCTAAAAATGAGGAGCCCAGGCTGAGCCATACCGAAGTAAAAAATTACGATCTGGGTAAGAGCATTGATTTCTATCAGGTGATCGCCGAAGGTTATGATGAACGCAACTCTTCGTACCTGAAAATGGCGCATAGAAGTGTTATCGAGATTGTAGAAAGGAAAATAAATCAGAGCGGTAAAGCGCACTCTAATATTCTCGATCTCGGTGGAGGTACAGGTCGCCTAATTGTTGAGCATTTTTTTAACAAGGAGGGAATCTCTTGGTTTTATTTGGACAAATGCGAAGCGATGGCCTCCCTTTTTAAGAAGAATCTTAAGAATACGAAACTCGCTACGGATGTAAAAATGGGAGACCTGGTTGATGCGAGCGAGTTGTATGAGGAACGCTTTTTTGATTTAGTGATTGTTTCGTTTGTTCTTACTTCGATGGAAAAACTACCCAGCTTTAATGCGATAGTCGATTTGTTAGTAGAAGATGGGGTGTTGATAGTTGCTGACATTGATCACAGTTATACGATCTCGATTCCAGATTACTCTGTCTTGGTTAATGATGAAACACATGTGTTACATCCTAAGCCTATTAACCCTCTATCCTTATGCGAAGATCTGGGAAAGCTTGGAATGCGCGTTATTTCAGCAAGACCTGTCTTGAAAGATGAAGAGGATTACGCCTTTTGTTTGGAATTTATAGGTCCTAGGGCTTTAGATGAAAAAATTTGATGAGATCGAGAGGGAGGTTAGTGCCTTCTTAGAAAATGCCGGTACAAGAATGACACAATGGTGTGTTGTGACCGGTGCGCCGAGTTCCGGAAAGACGAGTTTGATAACGGAGCTTGCAAACGAGGGTTATCGTTTTAGTAGAGATATCAGCCGAGAGTATATCGAGTCGCAAATTGAAAGCGGCATTTCCAAGTACGAGGTTAGGGAGTCCGAGGAAGTTCTTCAGCATCGAATATTCTTGTTAATGATGAAGGAGGCAATGCAACTCCCTTGCGTAGAGGTAATATTTCACGATTATGCCCTTCCTGACAATATTGCGTTCATGAAAATGGCAGGCATAAGAGTTGATCGCAAAGTCCTTAGGTCGGCGGAAGTGTTCAGGTATGACAAAGTGTTTCTATTGGAGCGGCTGAAGGTTGATGAGGATCATGTTCGAACAGAGGACGAAAAGTTTCAGAAGGTAATTACGATTGCATTAAGGCAGGTGTACACAGAGATTGGGTATGATATCATCGATGTGCCCGCAATAAGTGTCGAGGACCGGTTGAAGCTGGTGTTGTCAGTGTTGAGGAATCGAGGGTGATAAATAGGGTAGAGGAAAGTACTTTGGGCTGGGGATATTCGTCTAAGAACCATTAGGAGGTATATTGGGTTCTGTTTCCCGATCTTGGTTTATGAGAAGGGAATTCCTAACCCGACCAACTGGACTTAAGATTTGGATAAATCTGAATGCTACTCTGTGGCTTGAGATGATATCCCGAAGTATTGTCTTATGAGCAAGATTTTCCTGATAAACGAAGGCGAAACCCTGGTTCCTCTGACACAGAAGGCGTACGACTCGGAGGATTTGCTCCAGACATTGTTGGAGAAATATCCGAGTTTGCTTGCTGGGGATCAGGTCAATCCGAAGGCGCCGCGGAGGTGGTTGCTGTGCAAATCAAGCCATTCGGTTTAGCTCGAATCGCTTTCGGCGCAGCAAGACGACGAACGTCAGTGCCGCAAGTGCGGCCACAGCGGCGATGCGCGAGGGTTCCGGGATTTGACCGGCGGCAATGGCCATGTCCGGTTGCGCCTGGTACGCCCAGGAATCGATACGGGGCCGGGACGCGCTCGATCCCGGCCAATAGGGCGTTTCATCAAGCTCGACCCGCACCCATCCGTAGTGGGTACCGCTCTCGGCATTAAAACTGAAGCCGACGAATCCGTAACCCCGCTCGCCGATCGTTCCGCTCCACACGTCGCTTCCCGGGGTGTGAAACGCGGTTACCGTACGCGTCGATCGGTCCTCCCAGTCGGCATCCGAAAGCCCGGGGCCGATGTAGGTTCCTATGCCGATCGCGGATGAGGATTCGACGGTCAGAATCCGGCTGCCCGAAAAAGGAGTCACTTCGAGTAACGAAGCTTCTCCCGACGAGGGAAAATCCATGGTGGTCAGATAGCGCCAGGAAAACCTAAGGTTGGCAATGCCGTCGCGGTTCAGATCCACTCCTCCATGATCGAAGAATCCGGCCGTTTCTTCGGAAACAACAATCTGGCCCCCGGCCGGACGGGCCGGAAACGCGAGGAAGATCGAAGCTATCAGAAAAATGGGGATCGATTTCACGATGGTGTGAGTTTGTCAGGATCCGGATTGCAAAGCGAGGAAGATTCTCGGTGTTTCGCGCGGAGCAGAAGAAGGGCCGGAAGGAGGTCTGAAGTTGTTGAATCGAGCGCCCCGAGATCCACGTACGGAAGATCCGAAAATGGGCGCGCACCAAAGGGACTCCTGTTGATCAGGCCGGTTTTCTTTGAAGCAAACACACCGCGTAGGTGGCGACGGCTTCGCGGCGGCCGGTGGCGTCGACGCCTTCGTTGGTGGTGGCTTTGACGCCGATCCGGCCGGGGTCGATCTCCATGGCGGGCGCCAGGGTGTCGATCATCTGCTGTCGATAGGGGCCGAGTTTCGGGGTTTCGGCGACGATGGTGGTGTCCACGTTGATGATGGAAAACCCCGCTTCGGCGAGCCGGGCGGTGACTTGCCGCAGGAGTTCCTGCGAGTCGATGTCGCGGAAGGCTTCGTCGGTGTTCGGGAAATAATGACTGATGTCGGGCAGGCCGCGGCGCCGAGGAGGGCGGCGCAGATCGCATGAGTCAGACAGTCCGCGTCCGAGTATCCGAGCAGCCCGCGGTCGGAGGGGATTTCAACCCCGCCGAGATTGAAATGCCTGCCTTCCGTCAGAGTGTGAAGGTCGTGCCCGTTGCCAAGGAGCAGGTCATTCATAGGTGGGCAGACTGGCAAGCCTTCGCTGGCAAAGGAAGGGGTGGCAGGTCAGTTTGCCGATCCTATTGGCGAAACCGGTGTCAACTATATTTTGCCTGGCAAATTAAAACTCGTCAGGTCCGGAGATACCAGCGGCGAGGTTCGGGCCTTTCCGGTGTACCGGCACCGGTGGAGTTCCGACGAGGAACAGCGCCACGTCGCCTGGATCCTTTACCGGTACGATCGCGATTCCAATGAAGAGCGGTACGCGCTCCTCTGGCCTCTTGCCCAGAAGTGGGACTCGGATGAAGAATCCGGGCGTTACGCATTCCCTTTCTTTTATCACCGCCACGGCGAACAGTCCGGAACCACCAATGTTTTCGGTCCGGTCTATCACCGCACCTACACCGAAGACCGGCAATCGACGCACTTCCTCTGGCCCCTCGGTCAGGTTTCGTCTGACGAAACCACCCGCAGGAGCTACCTGCTTCCCTTCTATTACAGCGAAGTCGACCAGACCGAGGGCGTTCGCAGCGTGTACACGCCCCTGGCGAGCTGGCGCGACGACGGCAGTTTCAGGAATTTCGGCCTGTTTTTGTATCACATGCACGAGAAAGACGACCGGCGGTACTCTTCCCTGCTCTGGCCGGTCACACACCGTTGGTCCGGCCCGGACGAAGCAGGCGGGAGCAGCGTGCTTCCGTTCTATTACTATAACACCGACGGCGACGAGAATCGTTCGTTTCTGACTCTGGCGGGCGGCCAGTTAGAAACCCCCGACCGGAGGTATAGGACCTTTCTCGGTCCGGTCTATTACGAAGTCCGTGACAAAGAAGCCGAACGGGAATACCAAACCGTCGCCTGGCCTTTCTGGCATCGGACGACAACCCCGGAGACGGATCGCCAGGTGCTGATTCCGCTCTATTACCGGCGACAAACCGAAGATAGCTCCAGGTTCGCCTCACTCCCCTACACCCGCCGATCGGGACCTGAAATGCTGTCGCAGTCGGCCCTGCTCGGCCTGATCGGCTGGGGGCACGACGAGTCCCGGGAGCATCGCCACCACCGGGTGCTCCCCTTCTACCGGTGTAGCCACACCGGCACCGAAACGGAAACCCAAGTGGTCGGCGGCCTCGGCGCCTGGCGTCACAATCCCGCCACAGAAACGCGATCACACCACCTCCTGCCCTTTTACGAGTCGCAACAGACCAAGGTAAGACGAAACCTCGACGTCGGTCCCGGTATAATCTACACAGGCACCCATAACCGGCTCACGCCGGACCAAATCAAGAGCGATTTAACCGCCTCCCTGCACCGGAGCACGGAAGCCTCGACAATACGGACGGGTGAGGAATCAGAACACCGCCCACCTATGACAAAAAGGACCTCCCTGAGCAACCGGGAATGGCTGCTTTCCTGGATTACCAGCACCCGCAGACTCGTGGCAACCGCCGAGCACCTCGCCCAGAACGGAGACCAACCGGGCAGTCCGGCCTGGCAGATCGATTTCGAAGAACAATCGCACGCCCGGTGGTGGCCTTTTTACCATCGGGAACAAAAGGGAGACCGGGAAGCCCGCCGGGAAATCCTGTGGCGTCTTTACGACAGCAGGACCATCGCCCCGGACGAAGATAACCGTTATTCCCGGCGTCGTGTTCTGTGGCGTGTCTGGCACCAGCAGCAGAGTAACAGTCACGTCAGCACGGACTTTTTTCCGTTTGTTTCCGTAGACCGGAACCGGGAGGAGGAATTGTTTCGCTGGTCCTTTGCCGTCGGGTTGCTGGGCATGCACCGGCAGGGAGAAGAACGCCGCTTCCGCCTGCTGTATTTTCGCCTGGGCGGGAAATCATCCGACTGAACCCGCAACTAAACTGAACTTTACATCCCTGTTGGCTGCTGAGGGCGGGATGCAGGCGGGTTCGACGTGATTTTCGTTTTCCTGCTGCTGGCTACGCGATTTTGATCGAGAAAACCAAAAAGACGGTGTGGGCCAAAGGTTTTTGGCAATACACGTGTTTGCCCTCCATCAAGGCCCGCATCGCGATGGGCGCGTGCATGTGGTCGGGCGTCGAAATCACCACCGCGTCGAATTCGTCGGCGCCCTCGTCGAAGAGCCTCCGGTAATCGGAAAACCGTCTGCCCGTCGCCGGATGGTCGGGGATGCCGTCCAGGTGATGCCTGTCGACATCGCAGAATGCCGTGTACCGGACGGCCTCGTGCTGCACGAGGCTGTCGTAATCACTTCGTCCCATGCCGGCCACGCCGATTTGGGCCAGGCGCAGTTGCCTTTTCGACGCGGCCCCGGACCGCGCGGGTCGATACAACAGCGCTCCCGCTGCGGCCTTGGTGGTCAGCGCGAAAAACGAGCGGCGTGTAATGGCTTTAGATATGAAATGAGGCCGTTTCCGATTTCCGCCGGGTCGTTCGCGCGGCGGCGCCCATGCGGTTCCGGTCGTCCGCGAGGCGGATTCCTCCCCCGGTCGAGCCTTTGGTTAAAAAGGCAACACCGGTTTTCCAGTCATCGATTCGTCATCCGTGGCATGAGCCACGCCCGTTCGGCCGACGGGCGGGTGAAGGAGAAGAACGGTTTGATGGATTGCAGTTGGCCGCCGCTTTCGAGGAGGGGAGGAGATGGGGGGGGAGATGGGGTCAGGGCGAAACATGTTACATCTGAGCTTTTCTGAGACGGTGAACTCGAACACGGAGTGCGTCCGGACTACCCAGATGAAGTTTTTGGGCGATCCAGGCATAAGGCACTCCTCAAAAGCCCGCGCCGCTCCGGCGGTTTCAAACACATCCCGCCGGAAATTCCCACGATTGATCACATGGTAAAGAGCATTTTCATACTGGATCCGCAGCTTCCGGGCCATTTTCCTGAAAGCTTACCGGAAGACACAAACCGATCGACTCAAAATGTAACATGTTTCGACCTGACCCCGTCAGTATGGACCGGGAAAATTCCGCTTGTCCCAGTGCGCAAAGCAGGGGACTGTGGGCAGCTCGATGCGAAGGCTTCTGATCGCGGCAGTACAAGTGACGGTGACCGTCACGCTTCTGGGATGGATTTTCCGGGATGCGGAGGTGCGGTCCGGGGTGGCG
>SLTG01000085.1 GCA_007130045.1 Opitutales bacterium | reverse complement strand
GTCCAAAAATGCTTGGGGAGATTTGATGGATTTCGGGATAAATTTACAGTTATACTCCCCGTCATCAAGTTTTCGGAAAACACACCCCACCATGCTTGCGCATGATCCCCCCTCTCAAGAGGGGAATGATCGAGTATTTGAAGGGGAGTAGAATCCGAAAACCTGATGACGGGAAGTATATATAAGCTATTTCATGGGTGATTTTTTTAGTCTCCGCAGTGGTTGTTCTGTTCAGCTTCACTTGAAGTGAATGAGAAGAGGCGAGCCGGCAGAGCAAGAGATATGGAGAACGACGTCACCTGATGGCAATTCTCAGAACATCATTTTCAATGAGGTTTGCTCCCGGCCTGCCGGGACTGACCACAGCGATTGGCGGGAGATCGGTGAGGCGCCCTCCCACGAGGAACTCAACGAGCTGTGGGACAGCGCCCGCACGACCCTGGCAGTGGTTGAGCCCGACGGCTCGTTCGACGCGTGGATGGCCAATCTTTCCGAGGCGGAGAAGCCGGCGGAGGGACTGCGCGGCCCCTACGACACGCCCGCCGGCGACGGAATGACGAACCTTCTCAAATACGCCCTTGGGCTCAAGCCAATGACGCCTTCCGCCGATGCTGCGCCGGTCGCGATAAGCGACGGCGGTTACCTCGCCATCGAATTGGAGCAGTCGCGAAACGCCGGGGCGCAATTGAAACTGGAAGGCTCGTCCAACCTCACGGAGTGGCACGAAATTCCGGCCCACGAGGAAATCATCGCGCCTGACCTCTCTGACAATCGCGAGCGCCTCCGCCTGATCAGCGATCATAAAATAGACGATCCGCCGAAATATTTCCTCCGCGTACGCGTCCACTGCTTGGAGTAGATAAACCGAAATACGTCGCGTCGCAGGGAAATGTTGAGCGAAGCGAAATCCCGCCGGAGGGAAATGAGCGAAGAATCGGGAAGCGGAGCGAATCGGGAACCGCAATCCGGCCAAAAATAAGACGAGAATTCGAGCGGTAACACTCGGAAAGGCTTCGGCCGGTGGTCGGCGGGTCTCATTCACCCCCTTCGAAATCGGGGGGGAAATCCTCCAATCGGAAGGTGGTCAATTCTTGTTTGTCGTCGAGCGAGCCGCTCTTTGATATTCTGTCGGCCTGGTTGATGAGGACGCACTCGAAGAGATTGCGCACGCTGCGGGCGTTGCCAAAGTTCCTTGTGCCTGCTTCGAGGCGTCCGGTGTAAAAGGCCCGGACTTTTTCGAGCAGGGCCCGGTCGGGTTCGAGGCCATTCGACTCGACCATGCGTTTGAAGATTTCGGCAAGTTCGTCACCGGAAAAATCGGGGAACTTAATGAAATTCGCGAAGCGCGATTCGAGCCCCGGATTGCTCCGGATAAACCGATCCATTTCATCCGTGTACCCGGCGACGATCACTATGAGCCGGTCGCGGTTGTCTTCCATGCGCTTGAGGAGAATCTCGATCGCCTCCTGCCCGAAATCCCGCTGTCCCCGGCACGCGAGACTGTAGCCTTCGTCGATGAACAGAATACCGTCCAGCGCCTCGTCGATCACCGCGGCGGTGCGGGTGGCGGTCTGCCCGATGTATTCGGCGACGAGTCGCGATCGGTCGCATTCGACCACGTGGCCCTTCTTCAGGATTCCCAAAGAACGAAAAATACGTCCCATCAACCGCGCAACGGTTGTTTTCCCGGTGCCCGGATTGCCGGCGTAAACGGCGTGCAGGCTCAAGTTGACCTGGGGAAGGTTCTGTTTCACCCGCGCCGCCTGCACGCGGGCGAGGTTGGCGAGCCGGGTCAATTGGGTCTTCACTTCTTCGAGCCCCACCAGGCGATTCAGTTCCGCGATCAACTCCTCGAAAGAGGCCTCGTCCTGCTCGGGCGCGTCGGCGGGCGCGCTCTCGAGGACGGACTCTGTGATCTGGCGGATGTCCTTTTCGGTTTTCTCGGAAAAGCGGCGTTCGCTGAGCGTGATGTTGCCGTCGATTTCAGCATAACACCAGACGACCTCGCAAAGGAGGTCGCGCACGTAAGTGATGACGTCGTCGGAGCCGCCGAGCTGGTGCAGGGCGGAGACCAGGCGCCGGAACTGCTGTTCGATTCCGGCGCCGATGTGTTCGCGCGCCCAGCGGTAATGTTCGCCGAGCTCCCTGGTGATTTCCTGGTCGGTTTTCAGGTGTTCCCGCACGCCGTCGATCCCGAGTTTCTCAACGGATTCGGGCACGCTCGAGTAGGCGGCGATGATCTTCTCGGGTTCGGATTCGAAAAGCCAGCGCCAGTAAGCCGCCGCGCCATAGGCGAGTTCGTTGCCTTTCCGGTGAATGTTCTTTGCCCACACCCCGGCGAGGAATGAGCGCGCGGACGCGATTACGGTTTCGATGAGGTCGATCTGTCCCTGTTTTTCATCGCGAGTGTAGGTGGCCTCGGCCGGGAGCAGAATTTGAAACACGTGTGTCAGAAAATTGAGCGCGAGAAGGTTTTCGACGAGTTTCCCCAGCACCTTGCGGTTGTAGCCGTACAGGGAGACGCGGACCTGTTCGCTGCGGGTGATCTCCCGGTACGCGCGGGAGAACCGCATGTTCAACTGCCGCAACGTTTCGCCCTGAGTCGGGTCCAGGGCGTCCCGATCGATCAACTCCTCGACGAGGCGAATATTCGAAATCCCATTCGCGGCGTCGGGGTCGCCAAACCGTTTCTTCCGCGTTTTATCCACGCAACGCAAAATCACTGAGAAGAGGATTCGCGACGGAACCATATCACGCGGCTTGTACGGAATCCTGCGCCGGTTGCGCCACCAGGTCTTAATTCGAGACCCGCGTGCGGGGTTTCCGGATGGCGGGCCCGCGCTCTCCAGGGCGCCCTGATTCGACCGAGGGTCTGTGCCGGCGGACCCCGGGTTCCCCGTCGCGGCTTCGTCCGGGGCGGCCTGAAATATCACTTGCCGGAAATGTTCGACAAAAAACCCGGCGCGGGCGCCCTCGGGCAGGTAGATGATCCGACGATCCGGCGCCTCCTTCCAGCCCACGGCGGAAAAAAGATTCTCGACCGCCACGGGATCCTCCCAGGTTTTCCGTTCGAGATCATAAACGTGCCAACGACGCCAGTTCACCCGCTTGAGCCAGTCCTGCGGCTCTGACGTGATCCGGAACAGAAAGGCGCCCGGCCCGATCTGAAGCGGGTAGTCCGTCTCAGGCTTCAACGAAACCGCCTCCCGGATTTCATCGCCGTTCAGCCGGATCACCGAATCCCCGGCGACAGGCCGAAGAACCATGCCGGACTCCCCTTCCTCGAATTCGCACGACGGACGCGGTCCCGGCCCGCAGTCGGCCGCATCCTCGTCGTTTTCCAGCACGACCGGAAGCGAATCCGACGAGGACGACGCTCCGGTCAGCGGGTTGATGACGGCGAGTTTTCGGGTGCGAAAAAAGGGGAAAAGATGGGTGATCCGGCGCATGGCGTTGACGAACTTTCGGGACGGAGAAAGCCTCCCCGTGAAAAGGACGGGCGTATTCGGCGAGCACCCGAATCAGCTCAATGTCGACGACCCCTTCGTAACACCACGGATACTCGTATTAGAGGGGGTTACAAGTCAAGCCCAGATGCGCGAGGCGAGTTGGCAGGTCACCCGTGCGGCGGCGTAGGCCAGGAGGGACATGTAGATGAATTGCAACAGGGGCCACTTCCAGGACCCGGTTTCGCGGCGGACCACGATCCGGGTGGGCAGACACCGCATGCCGGCACGGGAGACGCCCGCTTAGCTGGGCGCTACTTTTTTATCCGGTGTTGCGGGGAACTGGCTTCGCTGTAGGGGAGCGCGGCGATGCCGGACTGCTGCATGGAGCTGCGCAGGGAATGGGCGAGGGCGTGACTGAACGCGCGCTGGTAGAAGACAAGGGACTCGTCGTATTCGGGGAGAATGTCCTCCATGGTCTCGGCATTGCGGATGCGCTCGTCGAACCGGCGCCGCTCTTCTTCGATATAGGCCATCAATTCTTCATCCTCGCCCGCCTCTTCGGAAAGTTTCAGCGTCCAGGTCATGTCCCAATGCAGTTCGCACTCGCCGACGACCTGTCCGGAGACGCTGCTATCCCACTGATGCGCCGCCACGAGCGACAGCCAGAACCTTCCGTCCTTCCGATAAAGCGTGTAGGTCTGGCCCGGGACGGGACGGAATTTGAAGTCGCTCTGCAGCACGAACAACGAGGTGAAAAGTTCGACCGATATGCGGTCGATCTCCTTCGGCGGGGCGTGGCTCACCGCCTCCTTGCCTTCCGCCAGAACGGAAAGAACGGGGACGAGGCCCTTGCCTTGTGGATTCGGATTCCTGGACATCAGCTTCGCTGTTAATGGGCTTCCGCGGTTATTTCGCCTTCATTCTCATTGAAAACGATGTTCATCGGACGGCAGCAAATCTCGCAGTCGTAATCCCATTCGGCGGGAAGTTCGTTTCGCCCGGGGGCGGCGACATCGAAGGACTGGAAGCAGGTCGGGCAAATGACGGTGACAAAATCGGTTTCCATAGCGGTTGAATCGCGAGCCGGGCGAGTAAGACCGCCTGGCTCGGTTGCAAACAGTTCAATATTCAGGCAAGCCTAATCACCAACTTGCCGAAATGAGCGCTGTTTTCAAGGTCGGCGTAGGCTTCCGAGTTGATCGACTTTGTGAGAGCCCCGGCGCCACCGCTGACCTCCAGGACCTGTCGCACCCCCCGGCCGGTCAGGCGCATCACTTCCTCCTCCCGGTCGGGGGTCTCGCGACAATTGGTGCCGAAACCTGTAAAAGGGAGCATATGATGCCGATTAGTCGCAAATCCCTTGTGGCAACCTTGCATTGTTTGCCACGATTGGAAAAACCTCAATCAGCAGTCCGTCGAATTCACTGCATACACGACCGTCCGGCAAATGCTCGAAAATCAACGCCGACATTCGAAAACCCAAGCCCGACGGACTGCTGGGAGAGAAAGCTTTTTCGGGATCACCACCAGAACGACGGAGCTCCCGAGACCCTGGCTCTGCTCATCTGGGAAATGGGACGCCATTGGACGCTTCCGTCAAGCATTAGAACGTTGCCTCCATCCGCCTGCATGTCGTTGCTCATGTGGTTACTGTAATTATAGTCGACTCCCGCTCTCCCGCTGGGGACACGAAACACGGTCCCGGAAGCGTCGGAAAGCGTTGCGTCCACCGCGAGTTCCCGCTTGCTCGCGGGGAGCCAGACCATCGTCCTCGCCACCGGGTCCGGAACGGGCGGAGGGTCACCGAGCCGCTCGTTGGCATAGATTGGGTTCACGCGTGCCACCCCCTCGAAAAGCAGGACATAAGAGGTGATCCGGTGCGGATTGTTCTGCGGCCCGCTGTGATTCCACATCAGGTCCGTATCCATGTATGTTGAGGATGGACAGTAAAACAGACTCCAGTCCTCTCCCGCGTAACCGGCAAGAATGTCCATGATGCGCACATCCGTATCCCAAGGCCAGTTTCCACCCCTGTTTTCAGGCAGGCGGCCTCCATGCTCGTCGGCGTAAAGAAAGGCGGCCAGCCCAATTTGGCGAAGATTGCTGCTGCACGATGCCCGGCGCGCCTTCTCTCGGACGCTACCAAGGACCGGAATGAGAATCGCCGACAGGATACCGATAATGGCGATTACGGTGAGAAGCTCAATCAGGGTAAAACCCTGATTGCGATTTAGATAAACAGCGTTGTTTTTCATTTTTTTGAGGTTAATGCGGCTCAGGATAATTCCGTAGGTACACTTGAACCATGAATCGGAAACCCATCCGACAACAGTCCAACGTGCCCGACAATGATACTCCCGAACTTCTCTGAAAACAAGAACTTTCTCTGCCAATCTGGAAATTCTCATTGATCCGGACGGTCTCATGAGCGGTTCAATCCGGACCGCACCTTGCATCCAAAGTAAAATGCATGAAGAGTATCCGGGGATGCGGCCAGTGACCGACCGGCCTTTCCTGTAATGAGAAACGATGATGCCAGTGTTTTATTTCCATCAACCGCGCCGAATTGCCTGGATTGGGGCGATCGGTTCTGCGTTTTTCCTGAGCGGGTGCGCCGAGGCCTCTGAGCTTGATCACCGTCGAAGTGGCTTTGCCGCAGGACGCACCCGATAATGGCGTGCTGCCGGGTTTCCTGGCACGGGTGCGCATGCCGATCGATGAGCGTCCGAATGTGATTGCAGTGCCGCCGTCGGCCATTGCAGAGGATGACGATGAGCATTACTTCTACGTGATCGATGACGACCTTCTGCATCGCCGCACAATCGAACGCGGGGCGACCCGGGGAAAGTGGACCGAGGTTTCGGAGGGTCTGGAAAAGGGAGAGATCGTTCTGGCAACCAATCCGATTGATATGAACGAGGGTGATCGCGTACGAATCGTCGGCTGGCGGGGTTAAGTTACGACGATGAGTGCGGAGAATAACGATAAGGCCCGGCGCGGGCCGGCCAATATCAGTATCCTTCATCCGATTGGAACGCTGGCGATCGCGTCGGTGGTTTTTGTCGTCGGTTTGTTCTTTTTCGAGCGGTTGCCCATCGATTTGCTGCCGGACGTCGAACGGCCGCAGATTCGCGTTACCGCCAATTATCCCGGCACGGCTCCCGAGATCATGGAGGAACAGGTCACGCGCGTGCTGGAACAGAATCTGGCCGCGACCGAGAACCTCATAAACATCGACAGTCGGGCGTCTCAAGGGCGCACCAACGTCAACCTTCACTTCGACTACGGAACCAACATCGACCTCGCGCTCCAGGACGCTTCCCGCCACCTGGAACTCGCCCGCACCCAGCTCCCCAGTGACATTGAATCCCTGCGTTTGTACAAATTCGATCCGGCCCAGGATCCGATCTGCAGGCGGGGTTCCGGTCGAGTATCCGCTCCGAAGTCGAAGTGCGCGACTGGGTGGAGAACCAGCTCACTCCTCAACTGGTAGCGATTCACGGGGTCTCCGGGGTCGAGGCGGCCGGCGGGTTGCAGCGCGAAATGGAGGTCGTGGTGGATCAGGAACGCCTGCGTTCCTACGGCCTGGGACTCCAGGAGGTGATCCAGTCGCTCCAGGCCGAAAACGTCGATATCGCCGCAGGCTGGATGACATCGAATACATTCGATGTCATGGCGACAACGGACGGGATGTTCGGCTCCGAAGAGGAGATTCGGAATGTCCTCCTTTCCCTGCCGGGAAACGCCGATCGTCGGATTCGGCTTTCGGAAGTGGCCGATGTGCGCGACGGCTTTCGCGATCAACGGCTGCACGTTCGTTTCGACGGGAATCCGGCTGCCCAGGTTTCGATTTTCAAACTCCCGCAGGCCAACACGGTGGAAGTGGTCGATGCAGTCAACAGCACGCTGGAACGTCTCGAACGTTCCGGTTTTATACCTGATGATATCGAATACCAGGCCATAGGCGACCCCGCGTCTTTCATTCGCGGCGCGATTTCCAGCGTCGGTACCGCCGCGATTCTGGGCGGGGTGCTTGCCATGAGCATGGTTTTTCTGTTTCTGGGAAGTCTTCGCAAGAGTTTTGTCATCGGGCTGTCCCTGCCGATCGCCATCATGGCGACGTTCGCTTTGATGGGGCTGGGGGATCTGACCCTGAATATTATCAGTCTCGGAGGACTGGCCCTGGGGGTCGGTCTGTTGCTGGACAACGCGATCGCGATGCTGGAAAACATCTACCGTCATCGCGAACAGTTGAATGAATCACCCGAGGAGGCCGCGCATCTCGGGGCGCGCGAGGTGAGTTCCGCCATTATCGCCGGGACGATGACCAACCTGGCGGCGGTGGTTCCCTTCCTGCTCATCACCGGGATGGCGGCGCTCATTTTCCGCGAGTTGATTCTGACACTTTCGTTTGCCATCATCGCGACCCTCGCCGCCGCGTTGACGCTGGTTCCTATGCTGGCCGCGCTGTTGAGTCATGTGCGGTTTGAAAGCGGAATCGCACGATCGGCGCCGCTCCGTGCATTCAACGGCCTCGTGGGCGGACTTCGCAAATACTATCGGCGGTCGCTTCCGAAGGTTTTGCGTTTCCGTTGGGGCGTGATCATACTGGCGATGGCGACACTGGGCGTGGGCGCCTACCTTTATACGCAACTGGGCAACGAATTTCTTCCCGAAGTGGATGACGGCAATGTCAGCGTGCGCATGGTTCTTCCGCCGGGCACGCCTCCGCAGGAAACCAATGCTGCGGCGCGGCGGATCGAAGAGGCCGTCCAGGAAATGGAGCATGTCGAGTATCAGTATTATAGGCGAAGACCTGGGCGAACCGCACGCCATGGGCAGCGAAGTGATTTCGCGTATTGAAGGGATCGATGGTTTGGAAGGGGTCGAGATCGGACGGGAGGACCAGAGTCCCATTATGCGGATCCAGGTTGACCGGGACCGGGCGGCGGACCTCGGGCTCCGTGTTTCCGAGGTCGGCGAGGCAGTGCGCGACGCGGTTGACGGCGCGGTGCCGACCCAGTTTCGGACCGCCAATCGGCAATACGATGTACGCGTTCGTCTCCCGCATGAAGCGACCAGCGATTCCGAGACGCTCGGGCGGATGTTGTTGTTCCGGGACAACGGTCGTCCGATTCTGCTGAGAGACGTCGCGTCCTTCGAACTCGGCGAGGGGCCGGCCCACATCGTTCGCGAGAACCAGAACCGGGCCGTCCAGGTGAACGGCGACATCAATACCGCGGTCGCCGATGTCGGCACCATCATGAAGCAGGTTCAATACCGCCTGGCGGACTTCGAACTGCCGGATCAGTACAGCATGATCTACGGGGGACAGTGGGAAACGATCGAGGAAACCAACCAGGAACTCACCATAGTCATCGCACTGTCCATCTTTCTTGTATTCGTGGTTCTGGCCGTCCAGTACGAGCGCTTGAGCAACCCTTTGGTCATCCTGGCAACGGCTCCGTTGGCGCTGGTGGGCGTCAGCCTGATTCTCTGGCTGACCGGCACTCCCGTCTCCGCTCCCGTTCTGATCGGGGTCATCCTTCTGGTGGGAATCGTGGTCAACAATGCGATCCTGCTCGTGGAATATATTGAAATCAGACGACGCGAACACAACCTGTCGCCGGCCCATGCCATTGTCGAGGCCGGGGCCATTCGACTTCGCCCTATCCTCATGACGACGTCCACCACGGTTCTCGGTATGACCCCGTTGGCCATCGGACTCGGTACGGGAGCCGAGATTATGCGCCCGTTGGCCCTGTCGGTGGTCGGATGCCTTTTCGTATCCATGTTTCTGACTCTTTTCTTTATCCCATGCGTGTACCTCGTGGTCAGTGCATTCGCCGAAAGAATCAAAATTATCCTGACCGGCCGTGCCGCGGAAAAGGCTGCTTTAATTTGGTTTTCGAGTCGGCATGAATGAGACCTGTCGTCGCAGAGACAACAAAAAAGCCGGTCTCGCTGACGAGACCGACTTTTTGCTTTAGATCGTTCTAGTTTTGCTCTGCAATGGAGACCCGAATAAACGCAGCGGGGTCTCCCTCGATGTTCATCGCGGTAGCGGTGAACTCGTAAATGCTCCCTTCAACGGGCGTGCCTTCACTGATCACCACATAAGGAGCATCACCCCCGTTGTCTTCACGGAACCAGACGTCCTGATCGAGCGACAGCGCCACCTCCGGCGCCACGCTCACGCCTTCCGCGTCCATGTCCACACGGTAGGTTATCGTCAAACGTCCTTCTTCATCCGTGCCGACCGAAG
>SLTG01000128.1 GCA_007130045.1 Opitutales bacterium | reverse complement strand
TCAGATTTCACTCGATTCCGACCGCCGGAAGCGCAGCGTCAGCGTCCGCTCGCTAAGGCCCTCGCTCAGATGACTGCTATGCCAGGTGAAGCTGCAATCATAGCGCCTGCCGTTGTCCGGATCCCGCGCGACGAAATCGGATTCGACGACCGCTCCATCCCATTCCGCCGGCGGGACGGTCCCCCATTCCAGAAGCCAGGCCGTCAGGAAGAGAAAGACCTCCGAATCGAGCGCTTCGACAAGGTCGGGGACGGTTCCCAATCGCTCTTCGCCACAAAACGCGGTCAATTCGACGACTCCCGGTCCGGTCAGTTCAAGTCGCGCGACAAGCTCTTTGATCTCCGCCGCCGTCTGTTGCGGGTCCCGGTTCGACTCAAGCGCGGCGGCCAGGCCGGCCTCGGGTGCGAGGAGCCCCGGGTGGATTCGCCCGCCCGATAAGGCAACCAGGACCGCCCGGTCGCATCCCGGGAACCGGTCGACCGACTCGTCCATCAACCCGGGCCAAAACGCGCTTGCGCTGTTCCGGTACACCCGGCCGCCGATCAGCCAACGCCCGGCCGGCGTCCGCTCGCAATGCTCCCCTTCTCCACCGGCATCGTTCATCACATCAACAACAGGCCCGCCACCAGCAGGACGATTCCGGCACCCAGTACGATCGCCACCTTCCTCGCCGACCAACGCCCGTCCGCGGCGTCCCACAGGTAGTACAGCAACAGGATTCCGGCCAGGAGCAGCACGCCTATGAAGATATCGATCATACCCGCCTCGCCGCTACAGCCGGTCCTTCGTCACAATATTGGTGGTCCGGGTTTCGCCGTCAAAATGCAGTTCTGCCTGCCCGCTCCGCAACCACCCCAACACCCGTCCCACCCGGGCGTCCATGTCACTGAAATCGGTGCCGTCGCGGCTGACATATTCCTCCACCACCCGGCGGAGCGTGTCCTCGTCAAGACTGCCTATCGGTATGCGCATCACACTGATTCATGTCGGGATCACTTTATCGCAAAGGCCGGGCCGATCAACGCTTGTAACCGTCGAGCTGGTCGTCTTCGTTGTCGCAAGCAGCCACTATCATATGAAATCGCCTTGCCGTACGCGGAATCAAACTTCCTCGTCCTCCTCGCCGGATATGATTTTCTCGTCGGATATAATTTCGTCCAATTCCTCCATATGCTCGTCAAACCGGGGGCACTCCTTCTCGTTATCGCCCAATACATGTTCGCACTCCGTGCACCATACCGCCCCGCATTCGAAACAGCGACCCAGAAAGCTGTTCATGTAATCCGGATCTTCGTCGCAGTCCCCGACCTTCGTGCCGCCGCAAGCGGGACAATTTCCCACCAATATCGCATTCGCAAAATCTTCGGCGGTTTCGCATTCCCGGTGCAATTGGTCGAGATGCTCAATTTGCTCCACAGGCAGATCCGCGATGAATTCGTTGATCGCATCCCGCGTTTCTTGGCAAGGAGGCATATGCTCACGAACATCGGTTTCGCACCAACGACAAATATTCGCATTCTCCGGCATCTCTTTCAGACAGTTCGGGCACTTCATATAGATCCCACGTTAGAGGGAATGGCACTCGGTTAAGCCGGGTTATCGAGGATTTTGACAGGTGGATTCTCAGATAAAAAGTGCTCGAAGTATAGGTGCCTGGGCTTCTGCAGCCATCGAGTACATTTGGGCCTTCGTTTGACCCTTCGAGGCTCGTTTCGTCCGGGTCGGTCGGTGACGAGTCTTTGAGCGATGTGTGCCCACATTTTGATGCGTTGTTGAACCCGTAATCTTGGACGTGATACCAGATTGCGGAAGTGTTTGGCGCAGGCGTGGATGACCTGCTGGGTCCCTCGAAAGCTCAGGCGGCGGTGATTGACCGCGTGAGCGGTTCCGGCCTTGAGCATCACCAGACGCATCAGGTTGTAAGCGATCTGATGCATCAGCAGTTCCTTTTCGATCATCTGCGGCGATTTTGTCCGCAGCATATCCATACCCAAGGTCGTTTTGATGTCGCGAAAACGCACTTCGATCTCCCAGCGATGGAAGTACAATGATGCCACCTCATCGGCGGGATAGGACGTATGATCAAGCAGGGTGGTGACCAGGTAGCGGGTTCTTTGTTTGCCTTCACGGTCGGGACCTTTGCAGCGGATGATACGTACCTGCATCTCATCCTCCAATGCCTCCCATTGATGCTGACTCAACCGGGTTCCAGCGGGAGCGTTGCGTGATTTTTTCCATGTGACCAAACGTTCGTTCACACTGATCCTGATGCCTTTACGAAAGTCGATTTTGCGTGCCTGGTGCGTGCGCCCGATGAAGTGAACGCCTTTGGCCCTGAGCCCCGCCATGAGTTCGTAACCACTGTAGAGGCGGTCGGCGATGAGCACGTCGCCTTCGTTCAAATGCTCTTCAAGCAAATCGTGATTACGCAGTTCCGAGGTCTGCATCGTGGAGCTGGTGAATTCGCGTAATCCGCCATGGCTGAGATCAATAAGACCGTTGAGCCGAACCATGGGAAAACCGCAACCTTCCCGTTGCCCCGGAGGGTAAGGATAAGCCTTCCGATTGGCCCCGGTGTCCGGCATTTGAGCGCTGGTACCATCCTCGGCCCGCGGCCGCAATCCCCGCCAATCCCCTTGCATCGGGAGGTTGGCGTCCAACTGCCGATACAGCGAGTCGTTGACCGCCCTGAGCATCTCAACCGGCAGGGCCGCGCGAGCATCGCAATAGCTCGAAGTGCTGCTGCCAGGAACGGGCAGCCCCCTTTGTTCGGCCCAAGCCTGCACATGGGCGACGGCGGCCCCGCAGGAGGCATCGTCGCTGGCCACCTGCATGAAAAAGGCCCAGAAGGTAAGTCGATCCGGATAACTGCGCACCCGTTGAGTGGCGCTGTGACGCTTCAAGAGCTCCGGATCGATCTCTTCGATAAACTGCTGTTGAATATCGAGCGTTCCCTCGATCAAAGCATGTCGTTTATTCGCCAGAACCTCTTGCGTTTTACGCTTGGAGCTGCCAAATAGGGTTGTGGGAAATCCGGTCAAAAAAGGTGTTTTTTGTTTCACACCAAATCATTGCCTATGACCGGGTTTCCCGCACTACTTTTATCTCCTAAATCCGCACTTTTTTCCTCGGAAATTTTCCCGATACACCGGCTTAACCGAGTGCCATTCACGTTAGAGGTTATTCTAAATTACCGCGCACCTGGTCCTTGAACCACCGGCAAGGGACTCTTACGGCCTGAGATCCACCGCTCTATCCCTCGGTCGAGCGCCCGACGGTACATTCCCCGCGACCCAGTCCAGCGCGGGCAAGCAGGAACGTCAAGATCGATACTGCCGTACGGTCAAACCCAGCCTTCCGGCATCGATCTCCCGATGATTCCCGGCGGGAGTCCGCTCGAAGTTGCCGGACGAACGGGCAAGAAACACCTCCAGGGCCTCGCCAAAGGCCGCCGGTAGACGGTGCGTCCGCCCGTTTCACCCGCGTTCTTCATTCAACACCCCGCCAACACCATCACCGGTCAATCCGGCCGTGTCGGCGGATGCAGAACCCGCTCGGGTGTATCCGCGAACTGCGCCGGGCCGCCCGGCCCCGCGTCACCCAAGAAGATCTCGCGGGCCGATTGGCCGCCCTCGGGCTCGTCCTCGACCGCAGCGCCGTCTCCCGCATCGAAAACCAGGAGCGGGTACTGACGGACATCGAAGTCATTGCGATCGCCCGGGCCTTGCGGCTGCCGTTCACCGATTTTTTCAACAACCCTCGTACCTTCTCGTTCCCCTTGGACCGGGACCTGAAGGTTGCCGAACCTCCCGCCAAACAACCGCAGGGCTGATACCGCAGGTTCGGAGTCGTGTCGTGGGACAGCGTCTCCACGCACCCCGCGAGTAAACCCGTCCCGCGCTTGGAACCCATCCGCCCCCTTCCACCTGACCGTATCGCGGATCTCGACATGTCCCGCGAAAAGACGCTACGATTGGTGCCGTCGCCACATGAAACCCAAACGACAACTCGTCCCATCGGTCACCTGGATTGTCGCGGCATTGCTTGGTCTGCTCCTCCTAGCCATTTTTTTCACCTGGCTTATGGAAGTGCGCAGCGGCGGCCATGTCCGATCGGTGCACTCGATGAACCTACGGCAAATCGGCCAAGCGGCTTTGATGTACGCAATGGAGAACGACGGCCGCCTGCCGGAGACAAACCTCGGGCCTGACGGCATTCCAACGGAAGGCGAAACGACCAGCGTCCACCGATATGCCATGGCGCTCTCCCGAAAGAGCGACCTGACTTCAATCGGCGTATTCATCTCCCCGATCGATCGACACCCGGGGGTTCACCAGGATTTACGAAATCGCCCCATCGCACGCGGCCGCCAAACCAACGAAGCGAACGCCGTAAACCCGGACTTTCTTGAATCGGGCATTTCCTATCAATTGATCGGGGGCCTGGCGATGGACTCGCCCACCACCACACCGCTCGCCATCACCCGGGGATTGCGTGAGGACGGCACTTGGGATTCGGACAACGGCGTTTACGGCACCGATGGCGGCTACATCGTCTTTCTGGCCGGCAATATTCGATGGTCCAGGGATCTGATATCAGAATTCGGCCAACTCCAAGACCTCGCCGGCGCCCCCACCGCCAACATCCTCGAAACGCTGTCTCCCGATCACGCCATCTACGGCGACCCGGAGCCGCCGATTGCCGACGGTACCCGAGGTGTGGGTGCTCGTGTAGAGGATCGCGGGCGGTAGGGCCCCCACCAGACAGCCTTGCCGGTCACACCTTCACTCCTCCTCCGCGTCACCGACACCCGCCAGTCCCTCCGGATGCCCGGTCGGTGTCTCTATCGTACTGAAGATCGCCTGTTCCGCAGTGACGGCCTCCAGTATATTGGCGGTCCGGCCGCGGGCGACGCGGACGAACTCCGCCGGTTGCGGGTCTGAAAAAAGTACGGAAATTTCGTCACCGCCATTTCGGAGCTGGACAACACCTCACGGATCAGTTCCAGTTCAATCACTACCCGCGATCAGGGGCGTGTGACTTTCCTCCGTGCAAGCGGAGGTTTGGGGTAACTCAAAGGGCGGGCCGTTTAGGGGTAGGCGGCCCGCCCGCAATTTCCTATGGGTGCCGTGTTCGCCCCCCGCGAGATCCCGCCAAGTTGATCGACGACCCCCGCGCGTTCGCGAAACCCCGGCTCAAGTCGGTGGACGCGGAATCCGCCCAAGACTTCTTCCAAGACCACGTGATCGAGGCCAAGATCGACGGGGCGTCGGCCCTGTTCAAGCTGGGCGACCACGGGATCGACGTGCTGTCCTACCGGATAGGCACTGATGGCGCGCCTATCATCCACACGCAGCGGTTCTTCGGGGAGGGGTCCGGAAAAGGGGAGGGATTTGACGTACCCCCCGAACTTCGCGGTAAAATACTCCGCGGCGAGATCTACGGGGAAGGCCCCGACGGCGTACTGGCACCCCAGAAGCTCTCCGGCATCCTGAACTCGTCGGTCGCGAAGGCCCTCGATACGCAACGGGACGGCAACATCAAACTACGCGCCGCCCTGTTCGGGATCGTAGGCGAAGAGGACCTTCCCCCGGATGCACGACGGGCCAAGCTGCAGGGCCTTGCGGATGCAATGCCGGACAAGTTCGTACTGCCGGAAGCCGCGGACACGCCCGATACCGCCGCCGCCCTATGGGAGTACGTCTCCTCGGACCGTCACGCCCAGACACGCGAGGGCGTGATGGCCTACCCGAAGACCGGTGGAGCCCCCGTCAAGATCAAGCTGAGGCCGGAGAACGACGTGTACATCCGGAGCATCGTGCCCGGTGGCGGCAAGTACGGGAACGCCGCGGGCGCCTTCGCTTACTCGCTCGAACCCGACGGTCCCATAGTCGGACGCGTCGGCACGGGATTCGACGACGCCACGCGGGTCCGCATGTTGGCATCCCCGGAAGAATACGTCGGCCGGGTGGCCCGTATCACGGCCCCCTCGCAAACCGATTCGGGCGCCTATTTCCAGCCGTCGTTCGTGGGCCTACATGAAGACTATCCAACCAGCGAACCCATGAACAAGACAGCATCCACTCTTCCACAACCCCGACCCACCCTCCTCAAGTCCGCCGCCGACGCCCGCACCGGCCCGGAGGCGATCAGGGCCGCACTGTTACGGCTGGACATGGATGCGATCGAACGGGACGCGCGGGACGACATAGCCTCCGGCAAGGTGACCCGCCGACGCCCGGCGGTGGAGAAGCTCCGCATTATCCAGGGCTTGCGCCGTAACGACCGGAGCCCCGAGGACCTCGTCCTGACGGCGGTGCCGGTCATACCGGCCGCGTTCCGGCCCTTCGCCTTCGCCGGCGAGACCTTCGTACCGGGGGATGCCAACGAGCTGTACCAGGATCTTATCAAGCTGCGCGATACTTACGAGAGCCTCCGTGACGTGGTGGGCGAGGAAGGCGTGAGCGACCTTAATCTGAACCTGTACGACGGGGTCAAGGCCCTGTACGGCCGGGGCGAGGCGGTGCTGCCGAAAACCCGGAAACGGGGGGTGAGCGGATTCCTGAAACAGCTGGTGGGGGCGGGGCCGAAACAGTCGTTCGTGCAGCGCAAGATGCTGGCCAAGCCGCAGGACTTCGTCGGGCGGGCCGTCATCACACCCGACCCGGATCTGGGCCTGGACGAGATCGCGGTGCCGGAAGAGATAGCCTGGACGGCGTACGCGCCCCATCTGCAGCGCCGACTCTCGCGCCGGGGGTATCCTGCCAGCTGGAGCCAACCCTCACCAATCCTCAAGCTCCCGGGAGGGGTCATGCCTAGCTACAACCCGCATAGTAGAGAGGCTTCCGGGAAGGATGGAAATAAACCCTCACAAATACCGCATCCTCCATGAATCCAATCCTTCGTATACCCTCGGCCCCCCCCTCCTTTAAATGGAGGGGGGGGCCGAGGGTAAGCTCTAAGCAAAACGAGGTCGTTTCACTTTAAACACTTCTCCCCGGTTCTGGCCTCCTAAATTCTCGCGACCCGGACTATCTCCACGTCTCGCTAACTCCTATGATGAGGAATCAGTTTCCCGGCTTCCCACCAGCGCCAGCCCCTTCTCACTCCACACGTAGATGCCGCGCGACTTCCGCTCAATAAGTTTCGCATCCATAAGGTCGCAGATTCGCTTTTCAGCCGTTTTTCTCGAACACCCATCAATCTTCTCGATGCCACTAAGAAGTTCCTTCGACGTACACTGCACTGTCGAAATACTATCCAATTCCGCCAGACCAATAATAAGCTTTCCGAGTTGCGTTTCCTCCGCACCCAGCAGGACGTGCCGATGTTTATCCGTATCCCATGCAAACCTGGGAGCCCGCTTTTTGGGGATTGTGCCACCGCGGGTGTACCTGGCATAGACCGTTACCACGTCATCGCTATCCTTCTCGAGCCTGAGGACCGTCTCGGCTTTGCGGTCTAGCTGAGAACCAAGGTGGCCACGCGTTTTGTCCGCTCCCGGATTGACGTGGAGCACAACGACAAAGACAGTCTGAAATTCGATCGCCAGTTCATGTAGCCGGCGGACAAATTCAAAACTTTCTTCCTCGTCATTGGGAGATTTTACAAGGTCGCCAATTCCATCGATTAGGACGGCGAATACGCCGCCATGCCTCTTTCTGCAACGCTGGAGTTCAACTTCAATTACATCCCGGACATCCTTTGGCTCCCATCCCGAGAGATTGTAGGAATAGAACCACCCTGGAGGTCTTTCGACATTCGCACGCCTTAGCGCAGTGCGCACCATCGTATAGTGGTCCCCTCTCGACTGCTCCGTGTCAATGTGAATCAGCGCGAGCCCATCATCATTGGAAGGAGCCGACAGCCCAAGTAGATTCCCTTCATCGGCAATCGCTATCGGGGACGCGATGAAACTCTGCATGAACGAGCTTTTGCAAGATTTCGGCGGCCCGGTGATAACTGCCAGGTTGCCCGGATGGCAAATTTCAACACCCGCTAGTGAGTATCTGGCAGGTTCGCTCGGCGGCACCTGATCGATGTCGAAAGCGTTCTTTCTCAGCCGCGCCTGCAATGGCTCAGGGATTGGTTCTAAGGCCCGTTCGAACAAGTCCCGGATCCGGCTTTTGCCCAACCCATGCGAAACAAGGCGTTTCAGCTTTGCGTTCAAGATGACCAATCGCCTCCGCGCCAACCATTCGCTGGCGTGTTCCCGAACGAATCGGTCGAGCCTCGCGTCAGGTTCCTTCGAAAACGCTTCGTTGACGAACTGCATCGCAGGGAGCCGGTCCTCTGGAATAAGGTTTCCGGTGGCCTGAATGCGAGCAAGGATTTCCTGCCGATTGAGAATTTGCTTTTCGAAGCCGGCGTCGCGCAGGTCATCAAACGCATCGCGAACTATCAAGAAGATTGCGTTGTGCATGGGCATCACAAAATCTTCGACAAATTCGCCAGTGTGGCGATCGTGGCACACGTAGCGCCCCACATCCTCCATAAAAGCCGTATCACGAAGGGCCAGGGATACGATGTTCGCCTCAATACGGTCAGGGTGTTTCTCAATCAGGACGCTTTTTTCAGGCGTTTGATCGTGAAGTTTAGGCGACGCCCCCATATGAAAAATGTCCCTCTCGAGACGCGCCGGGTCCCATGGGGTTTCTCGGTTGCTGTCATGAGTCCCGTTAGTCCCATCGTCCGGCAAGGGACGGGTAGTGAGCGATTCTTGCTTCTCCGAAGCAGACGGTGACGTCGTTTCGCTTGGCAATGCTTTTGGAATCGGCGGCTGCTGCGGCCCCGGTTGCGGGAGTGCCTGCTGCCCCGGTTGTGGGGGTGGCGGCGGTGGCGGTGGCGGCGGCTGCTGCTCCGGTTGCGGTTGCGGCTGCTGCGGCAATGGCGGTGGCTGCTGCTGCCCCGGTTGCGGCTGCTGCGGTTGCGGCGGCTGCGTTGCGACACCTTGCAACCCGGAGTTCGTCTCGTCAAGTTCCGGCCGATCGCCGGCGCCTGAGCCAGTTGCTGCAGCGCGATTCGGCTTGCAAAAATTTCGCGGATCGCTACCGTTGAATTCGTAGCGCGGGTGGTGATCCTCCTGCATATGTGACCCGCTCTCCGCCTCACCGGGGTGCGGGTCGATTTTTTTATTTTGCATAACTTCCTCCTCCCTCTCGTTGCTCGACGGTCACCTCCTCATCATCGCTTCCATCTGCGAGTTCGTGAAGGTGCTTCAGAAGGCTGTCATAAGAGATCAAGCGAATGCCTCGGGTCGCGCCGCGTTTGCGGATCAAAACAGAGCGAACTGGCGGGACCCCGTAATTGGCAGAACATGGCAGCACTAGTTCGTTTAACGATGAGCGCGATAGCCCTGTGTAAGGGCATCGCTGCCGAGGCGCCGGCAGTCGGATGAACTCCGGCCTCCTCGGAGCATTGGAATTTTCGTCGAATGGATTTCTAGGTTTCATAACGACGTCATCATTTTTGATCGACGTCACCGAGTCAGGAAATGCGGACAGGGTTTTATTTTCCTGTCCTTAACCCTCCAACGGGCGACGTGAAAGCCCGGGTCTTGGCAAGGTCGTCCCACCTCAGAACTGGCACGGCACGGCATTGACTGCCGTAGGCAATTCAACACACAAACGGCATCTGGGAAGCTTCGCCTCTAACCCAAGTTCGACACCTCTTGCGAGAATCAACGACTTGCGGATTTCGGTGAAGAAGAAAACCCGGTCAAAATCGCTCTGAATCGGGTGCCAACCCGCATATTGTCGTTGCGCAAG
>SLTG01000050.1 GCA_007130045.1 Opitutales bacterium | reverse complement strand
CGAAAAGTACCTATCTCCCATGAATAAAGGTTATAAAGGAACTCTGGACACGCAAAAGTATCGCCATACTGGCAGAGTTCTCCCTCACACATGTGAAGCTATTTTTGCGCGAGCCCTTAGCCGTTTGTAGGGAATGAAATGATCCACGTTCAGATAGCTCAGTACCGCTTTGAAGCGTGCTCCGTATTGAACGGGCGCTTGAACCTCTTCAGGAAATGGCGCACCGACGAGGTATCCCGAAACCGGGCATCTCTTCCATTCGGCGCGATGCTCGGTTACTTCCAAAAGCCCGGGCGGAAGATCAAAGACCTGGCGCTTTTCGTATTCGATCACCGGCTCTTGGCGCAGCGAAACTCCATGGCAATGACCGCAACTACAGCGATCGAGCCGGTGCTTTATAATATGCTCGGGCTTTTCAACCGGATGGAGGGTGCACCCGGGATGCCCACGTTGCCCTCCGGGCTTGCGAGCCGACTTCTTTCTCAACGACTTGGGCGCCGGCTTGGCCGGTTCATCGCTGGAGGGGGGCTTGCTGCTGTTTCGACTGTTTAGAGCCAGAGATCCCTTCAGTCGCTTGTTTTCCTCCTCTAATCGGACGATACGCCGCTCAAGAGAAAGGATCTCTTCCACGAGCGCTTTCGGATTGCAGCGGCTCAGATCAAGGAGCTCTTGACGGCGATTCTTCAACGGCATAACTTCTGGCGGAAATTTTTCCCCAATGGATAAACAAACACCCGCTTGGGCGGAACCCGTATCTGTTTATAGCGATCCTGCCGGGTTCTGCCCTTGGTTCGCCCCAGTAGCTGCCAGTTGGCCGCTCGATAACAGCCTCCGTGAAACCGGGAGATATCCACAAAGGTTTCCACCAGGTGCAACCGGCACTGATACTTGCGCTCCCAATCATGGGCAATACGCCGCAAGATCCCTCCCAAAATGTGACTGGCCAAACAGGGAGCCTTGACCCAGGGCAAAATCAAAAATCGCGTGTTGTTGGTGATTGCCTGAAGATTTTCCGTCTTTGCTGCGCACTCCAGCCGATGAAACGGTCACGCACCTCGCACTTCCATGCGGCCGAGCCAAACAACAGACACGCCGCCGGTCGCCCTTCCGCAGTGAGAATCAGATATTTTAGATTCAAACCAACCGTGCCGGAGTAACTCAAATAATGGTACTGTTGCAGCAGGCACTCGAAGAGGGCCAGTTCCCGAGTCGAAGCGCTTACCTCCTTTATCTCCAAAGGCCCAAGTTTCCGCAAAAAACCCTCAAACGGTTCGCGCGAATGCTCCACCCAGCGACGCTTTGCTTGACGAAACCGATTTGGGGAAAGCATTCGTTTGGGCGGAAGCTCAATCCATCCGCGCTCGGCAAGCTTGCCCAACAGCGATCGAGCGGCCATGTCCTTGAGCCGTCCTCGAGCGTCCCGCCACTGCCATAACTTACAGAGTTCGCGTGAGAGTTTATATCGGCTCAATCCCGGATTCCCACCAATCAGATCCCGAATCGCCGAGATCTCTTTTCCCCCGATCTCGCGGGCTTGAATGACGACAGCCTGGTCCATGGCCAAGCAACTTGGCACACGATTTTAGGGAGCGCGCAGATTTAAATTAACAGTTCTGAGATTAATTTTCCCATTTTCTGCCCCAGCTTCCTCTTTGCGCAAACCGCTATTTTTGCGGGTTGACAGCTGCAAGGTTTTGGTAACATTATTCCTAGTAGGGTCGATATAAGGAATAACTTTATTATAATGCATCATGCCCAGACAGCCTTTCTTTGACTCCCAGGTAGTTCACATGTTTTTGAAAGAAAACAAGATAGCATCAATTGACGAGCTAAAGCACGCTCTCGGCACCACCGGCACGATGACGGTCTATCGCTCGCTCTCCCGGCTCGGGTACCGTTCCAGTTACTCGCATCGGGGCAAGTTCTACACATTGGAAGAGATCGCTCAGTTCGATCACCAGGGATTGTGGTCGTTTCACCGCGTTTGGTTTTCCCGTCATGGTAATCTTGTGGAGACGGCCCGGGAGCTTGTTGAGGCCTCCGAGAGCGGATTTACTGTAGAGGAGCTTGAAACAGTGGTGCATGTTAATCCAAAGCAAGCGCTCTTGAGGCTATATCGCGCCAAGTGCATTCATCGCCAAAAATTCGAGGATCGCTTCGTTTATTTTTCTTCTGAGCGGTCGGTGCGCAAACGCCAGCTCTTAAGCCGCCGACAACAACACGACCAGGCGCGGGCGGGCGAGATCGGCCGGCTCTCCGACGAACTCAAAGCGGCGGTGATCTTGTTCTATAGCCTGCTGGACGAAAAACAGCGACGGTTGTTTGCCGGGTTGGAGTCCCAAAGAATAGGCCACGGCGGGGACTCCACGGTTGCGAAGTTTCTGGATTTGAATGTGCATACGGTTGCCAAAGGGCGCCGGGAACTATTCAGCGGAGAGATTGATGCGCAGCGAGTCCGCCGCACGGGAGGCGGCCGAAAACCGGCCGAAAAAAAACCCCGCAAATAATCGAGCGTATTGAAACGATAATGAAACACGAGGTTGCCGGCAGTCCGATGGGCGGGTTGCGCTGGACAAGAAAAAGCGTCGGGAAGATTGCTCGGGAACTACGCAACCACCGCATCTGTGTCAGCGCCAACACCGTGGCTAAGTTGCTCAAACAGATGGAGTTCTCGCTGAAGGTAAACCGCAAGTGGCTTGAGTCGGCAACGAAGGTCACCCCTGAGCAACGCGACGGGCAATTCCAATACATCGGCACGGTTCGAGAGGAGTTTGCCGCAGAGGGAAACCCGGCTATCAGCGTCGATGCGAAAAAGAAAGAACTGGTGGGTAACTTCAAAAATAACGGCCGCTGCTGGGAAAGGGCGCCGCGGAAAGTCAACGATCATGACTTTCGCTCGCAAGCCGACGGAAGGGCTGTGCCTTATGGTGTTTACGATGTGCGCGCCAATACCGGTTATGTGAGCATCGGAACAAGCCATGATACAGCCGCCTTCTCCGTCGATGCCATTGAGAGTTGGTGGTTGCGCGAAGGCAAGAAGCGCTATCCCGATGCGCGCAAGCTTCTGATACTGGCTGACTGTGGTGGCAGCAATGGGCCGAGGTTGCGAGCCTGGAAGTGGCGGTTGCAGCGGCAGCTTTGCAATCGGATGGGCCTGTTGGTTACGGTCTGCCATTACCCGCCAGGCACTTCAAAATACAACCCGATCGAGCACCGGCTCTTCTCGGAAATCAGCAAGAACTGGGCAGCCCAACCGCTGACGAGTTTTGAGCGGGTAGCTAAATTTATACGAACCACCCGGACCGCCACGGGATTAAAGGTGAGAGCTTATCTGAACGGGAAACACTATCCAACCGGCGAGGCAATCTCAGATGCTCAAATGGCCAACTTGGAGCTGACCAAACATGAGAACTATCCCCAGTGGAATTACACGCTCGAACCTCAGTAAATGTAAATTTATTTTTGCACGCTCCCTTAGCAGAGTCCAGCCTTTTCTGAAAAAATTTTCCCGCCTTTTTGACACAAACCCCTGAACAGTTACCTTATTTTTACCAAAACATCAGCTTTTCCGGAACCCCGACAATTGTCGGGGTCGTGCTTCTTCGCTTATTTAGGTCATGGCGGGATTTTATCGTATGGCGGGGATTCCTGTCTGTACGTAACCATGCGTACAGGTTTCATGGTTGCGATCGAGGGCCATTAGTCCGTTGCTCACCTTTAACGCGGACCTTGAAAGCCCTGATTTTCCGGGTTTTGCCGTGCCGAATTTTCTGCTAGTATGCGCCCATGGCGCGGCTGTTGACGAAAGATCTCGAACGCGTGAACGCGGCCGACCGGCCTCTCGAGAATCCATGTGATTGATCCTGGACACCTCGGCACTGATCGTTATCGAACGCGGTCTGGAAAAGCAGGCTCTGCCGCGTTTGCCGGAAGAGGAAATCGGGCTCCCGTCCATCGTCTGGGCCGAGGCGCTGATTGGGATCCGGCTGGCATGGGCAGAAGTGTTCTCTCTGCCCAGAAAGGCTTTCCCCAGCGGCCTTCGGTTTGTCTGAAACTCATGGAAATCAATGGTTCCGGCGAGCATCGCTATGCTCAATGGCGTCGTTAATGTCATGAATCGAAGTAGCTTAGGCTTCCAGCCTGAGGCAACACGCTGGAAGCGTGTTCTACTTTTTCTTAACGGACTTCCATTCTCGCTATGCTGGAGAAGTCCCCCCGTCTTTTCCATCGCCGATGGCCAGGCGTCTCATGAGCTCGACTTGCGAACGGACGCCGAAGTGGCGGTAGATTTGACTCATGTAGTCGCGGACGGTGTATTCGCTCAGGCCGAGGTGGTCGGCGATCTGCTGACGGCCCTGGCCTTCCAGCAGAAGGCCGAGGACGACGCGCAGACGGCGGGGAAGCAAGGGAATGCGTTTGGTGTCCGAGCCGGGGAGGGAAACACGGTGAAGCCAGTCGATTTCGGATAACACAATGTGCGCCAGGCGGGACTGCCGGGCGGTAAACGCCGGGCGGCCCCAGCGTCGATGCAGGGCGACACAGCTCCAGAATTCCCCGAACAGAGGATAAAACGTGTACAGACATTGGTCCATATCGAGCTCCCGGCGGTAGAAACTCGCCCGCTCGTTGGCGTATATGGCGTCGTCCGGGACCAGTTGTTGCCGCCTTCGGCTGAAAGGCTCCCCATTCCGCATCAACTGGAGAAGATTCTCCACTTCCGGGTACGAGTCCTTACCATTGTAGTTGCTCTCGAAATAGAGCGCAATCTGTCGCTCGTCCAAACCTCCGTGAAGCACCTCGACACCTCCGAAAGCTCCGTTGCTCTCGAGACGCACAACATTCCAAAACCAGACATCCGCATCCACCAACACGCACAAGCCCTCCATCAAATGCTTTTTCCGGACAGCCGGCCGGGCATCAATCTCCGCCACCTCCCCAAGAAGCCGCACCAGAGCGCGTACATCGTCTTTACGCAGCGTCTCCTGGTCGGTCGTTTCGAGGAAGGCGGTCATGTCCTGGCAAGCGGTTCATTCGATTGAGAACTCCCCGAACCTAACAAAACAAAAAGTTTTACGTAACCGGATAAATCGGTAGCTATGAATCAGGGAAAACCTTATACGACATCATTAAGGCAGAACTCGCCGTTCCAGTCCGCCACTGCTTCAGGCAAACAGGTGCAGATTGAGCCGTTCTGAAAGCAAGCGCACGGCCAACATCCCGCGGACGCTGGTTCCGCGGCGATCGATGCGGGGGGAATAAGCGGCGATGCCCATTCGCCCCGGGACCACCACCAGCAGGCAGCCCGAAACGCCACTCTTGGCGGGCAGGCCGACATCGTAGATCCAGCGTCCGGCATCATTGTACATCCCACATGAGAACATCACGCTGAGCACTTTGCGCACGACAACAGGGTCCAGCACACACCCTCCTCCCTCGGGCAGGCGACCGCCGTTGGCCAATGTCGCGCCCAGGCAGGCCAGTTGATCGGTAGTGGCGCGCAATGAACAGTGATTGAAATACAGCTCCAGCACCTTTTCGACCCGATAATCGAGCAACTTGAAATTGTTCAGCAGGTGCGCAATCGCCCGGTTGCGCTCACCGGTGGCCAGCTCGGATTGAAACACCGCCTGGTCGACATCGAGGTTATCGACCCCCATTGTCGACGCGAAAAAGGAAAGGCATTTCGGCAAGGCGTCCTCGCCGTAAATTGACAACAGCATGTCAGCAATGACGATGGCTCCGGTGTTGACCATCGGATTGAAGGCGCGCCGGTGCTGGTCCAGTTTGACGATCGAATCGAAATCCTCCCCGGTCGCTTCAACCCCCACCCGACGGCCCAGTGCTTCTTCATCACAATGTGACAACACGCAGGCATGGGCCAACACCTTCGACACCGATTGCAGGGTGAAGGACTGCCCACAGTCCCCCACTGCATAGCTGTTGCCAGCAGTATCGCACGCCGACAACGCAAAGTATTCCGGATCGACCGAGGCCAACTGTGGAATGTAGGCCGCGAGTTCCCCATCCTTTACCGCAGCAGCCTCCTCAAAAACCTCCCGCAGCACCTGCGGTATTTGCTCTTCTTGCGTCATAGTCTCTAACACCGAATGGCACTCGGTTTTGGCTGGTTATCGGCAGATCCGGGAGAAAAAATCACCCGTTTGAGAGATGAAAATAGTGCAGGAAATCCGGTCATAGGCAATAATTTCGCGTGCAACAAAAACCCCCATTTCCAACCGGATTTCCCACGCATCCATTTGGCAGCGAACCCCTCGACAAGGAGGTCTTTTCCCGGATCTGTGCGCCCTATCCCGCCAGGCGCCTGGAATACCGGCAGGTCGCGAGGCAAGCAAAAAAGCCGGTCACGTCCACCTTTTTTCAGACCGCCCCTCTGCGCGGGCAAACCCCCCGTACGTTTATGATTGCCTGCCCGGATCCGTTCGGTTGAATTGAACTCCATGATGAAAAGACGTGGCGCCGTGTTGTTCGTTGCCTCAATAATCTGCTTCGCCTCCTGGGGCCGCGCGGATACTCCGGTATTTGACCGCGTGTTCGCCGGTGCCGACCTTGGCGGACTGTACGGAGGGATTTCCGCCCTCTACCTCACCAGCAGCGATTGGGACGATGGATATGGCGTGGGCGTCGAGGCAGGTTACCGCTTTGCTCACGAACAGGCCGCGGCCCTGCGGCACGGACCGAACCTTGAATCGGGATATTACCGGATAAAAACCCGGCGCGCCGGTCAGCGAGCCGATTTCGAGATCATTCCGCTGATGGCCAACTACCGCGTTGGCGCCGAAGTCGTTGACGGAATTTGGCTCTTCGGGGGAGGTGGCGTGGGAATCGGCTTTGTTGACATCGATCCATCCGGAATGTCGGGAGGATCGGACCAGACCTCGATGTGGCAGCTGTTTCTCGGAATGGAGGGCCCGATCAACGACTGGGCGTCGCTTCGCGGCGGATACCGTCACCTGTGGGTTGACGAAATGAGGAGTGGGGACGCACGGATCCGCAGTGACGACGCCAGCATTTTCGAAGTGGGAGTCAACTTCTGGTATTGAGGGCAAGCCTTGCAAGGATCCGACTTGTTGAGTAAGTAAACCCTCCGTCAGACGAACCGAAACCGCGCTGTCGAAACACCGGCGCAGCCGGGGAATCCTGTATGAATTCGTTCTACATGGCTCTATCGATCTTCCTGCTTCTCAACATTGCGGCCGCACTGGTGCGGGTCATTCGCGGACCGACCGCGGCCGATCGCCTGATGACCGCACAACTCTTTGGTACAACGGGAATGGCGATCCTGCTCGTGCTTGCCGAGGCGATGGACGAACCCGCTCTTCGGGATGTGACGTTCGTGTTTGCCGTGCTCGCTATCCTGATCGTTATCTGCTTCGTAAGGACCGCTGGGGAAGCGGATGCTTCCCGGAACACTGACGCCTCATGAGTTTCGTCAACGCATTTACAATCATCTTCTGTCTTGCGGGCGCCGTGTTTTTTCTGGCGGGGACTGTCGGGCTGCTTCGGTTTCCGGACATTTTCAGCCGCCTCCACGCCCTCACAAAGGCGGACAACCTTGGCCTGGGGCTCATCGTAATCGGCCTTCTGTTTCAGGTGGATTCGTTTTCGACGGGCCTCAAAATGCTTTTCATCTGGAGCCTCGCCCTCGCGGCCGGTTCCAACGCTTGTTATGCGATCGGACGCTACGCGTTTCTCCGAACGCCGCGGGAGAAGACCAGGGAGGCATCGGAATGACGCTGCTTGACCAGGTGTTCGATATTGTCGTCTGTCTCCTACTCCTCGTTCTAGCCTGGAGAACGTTGAGCGCGACGCATCTCTACCAGTCGGCCATCTTCTTTATAGCCTTCGGACTGACGATGGCCCTCGCATGGGTCCGGCTGGCTGCGCCGGACGTCGCGCTCGCCGAAGCGGCTATTGGCGCGGGGCTTCTCGGCGTCCTGCTCGTCGACTCGCTGCGCGTCTTCGCGCGTCCTCCTGAAACCGGACGGGATTCCGAACCAAACAAGCCGGAATCCCGAGATAACGATGTCACGACTTCGAGGCGCCGTCCGCAGTTCAACAGCGCCGTCGCATCAGTCACGGCTGGAGCCGGCTGTTTGTTCCTGGCGTATGTTCTGGTCGCCGCCATCCACGATCTGCCGGACGGCGGTGGACTCACGGCACAAGCGGCGGAGAATCTCAGCCGAAGCGGAGTCGAGCATCCGGTGACCGCGGTTCTGCTGAACTTCAGGGGATTCGATACCTGGCTCGAAGTGGGGGTCCTGTTTCTTGCGATGCTCGGGATTTTCTGTGCCGGGGGGCTTGTCGGGTTTTCGGAAACCGAAAATCCCGACCCGCCGGGACCGTTGCTCTCCTGGCTGATTCGGGGCCTTGCTCCTGTTATGATTCTCACGGCCGCGTACCTGCTCTGGCTGGGAAAACTGGCTCCAGGCGGCGCGTTCCAAGCCGGCATTCTCCTTGCCGCAGTCGGGATTCTACTCCGGCTGGCCGGCATTCCGCTAATGGACCGTGTACCCCGAACCGTGATCAAGCTCGGACTGACTTTTGGTTTCGGCACGTTTCTCGTCTTTGGTATTATCGCTCTGCTGGCGGACAAAGCGTTCCTGGAATATCCTTCCGAGTGGGCGGGAGAAGTCATCTTATTGGTGGAGGCCGCGGCCGCCATTTCGATCGGGTTCACGGCATTCGCTTTCTTTGCCTATCTGAACTCGCGGGACCAATCAACCGGCAACGGCGACACAGCCGGACAACCTCGAGAAACAAACCCTTCACAATGATCGCGGAAATCGAAAGTCACCAGATCTATGCCGGAACGGCCGGCATCCTTTTCTGCCTCGGCCTTGCCGGTCTTTTCATGTGCGGACACTTCCTGAAGAAAATCATTGCCACAAAGATCCTCGGCACGTCGGTTTTCCTCCTTCTCGTCAGCCTGGCCAATCGCAACCAAATGGAATTCGCAGACCCGGTGCCCCACGCGATGGTGATCACCGGAATCGTCGTAGCGGTCAGTGCGAGCGCATTCGCCCTCGCCCTGGCGCGACGGATCTGGAAAGAAACCGGCCGTTCGACCTTCGAGGACAATCCGTGAACGCAGCCGCCTCATCAGCCCTCCTTGCGGTCCTTATCGCCGCGCCCGTCACCGGAGCCCTGATCGCGTTCCTCCTCCCGGTCAGGCTTCGAGCGACGGCGGGGATACTGACCGCGGCGGCCACAACCGCCGCCACCGCCGCCACCGCCTGGCGTGTGGCCGCGGACGGCGCGCACCGGCACGCACTTGGAGGATGGGGCGCGCCGCTCGGCATCGACCTTTACGCCGACGGTCTCAGTTGCGTCTTCCTGTTGATGACGGGCATCGTCGGGTTATTCGTCAGCGTATATGCTAAACCCTTCTTTGCCCAACCCGAAGAAAACAAAGGCGCAACCGAGTTGTTCTGGCCGCTTTGGCTCATTCTATGGGCGTCGTTGAACGGCATGTTTCTGTCGGCCGATCTCTTCAACCTTTACGTCATGCTCGAGGTTATGGGTCTTTCGGCGGTCGCGCTTGCCGTGCTTTCGGGACGCCCGCCCGCGCTGGTCGCAGGGCTTCGCTACCTGCTGGCAGCCATTGCAGGTTCAATGGCTTACCTGATGGGTGTCGCAATGATTTACGGCGCTGTTTCCGCGCTGGACCTGCAAATCGTAGCGGCAGGTATCGAACAAGGCCGAAGTTTCCGGGTTGCCTTCAGTCTGATCCTCGTGGGACTGCTCGTGAAGACAGCCGTTTTTCCCCTCCATTTCTGGCTTCCGGGAGCGCATTCCACCGCGCAAGCCCCTGTAAGCGCAATCCTTTCCGCACTGGTCGTGAAAGCTTCGTTCTATCTGATTCTTCGGCTCTGGGTGGATGTCTTTGACGGTTCGGTTACGGTTGCCGCGGGACA
This sequence comes from Opitutales bacterium, assembly GCA_007130045.1. Taxonomy (GTDB): domain Bacteria; phylum Verrucomicrobiota; class Verrucomicrobiia; order Opitutales; family T3Sed10-336; genus PXDC01. Next base: position 19,171 of record SLTG01000050.1, on the reverse strand, counting down.
GGCTCTCGGAGCCCTGGGAGCCGCCGCGATCATTTGGGGATCGTACCAGGCGTTGCGCCAGCGAAGGCTCAAACTGATGGTGGCGCATTCCACCGTGGGGCAGATCGGCTACATGTTCCTTCTTTTCCCCCTGATTACCGTCGTCTACCAGGACGTTGCCGAAGCGCCCTGGCTTGCTCATGCCTGGACAGGCGGCGTTTACCAGGCAATCGCCCACGGGTTCGCTAAAGCGGCAATGTTTCTTGCCGTGGGCGTGTTTGCCATGGCGGTTGGCAGCGATGACAGGGACTCGACGGTCGGTCTCGTCGGTCAATTGCCTATGACGACCTTCGCGCTTGCGCTGGCGGGGGTCAGCCTGATCGGCCTGCCTCCAAGCGGCGGATTCGTCGCCAAATGGATGCTTCTGAAAGCCGCTTTCACCAGCGGCCAATGGTGGTGGGCTCCCGTGATCCTGCTTGGAAGCTTCCTGACGGCCGGCTACGTATTCATGGTTCTGAGACAGGCATTTGCGCCAACAAGCCACAAAATCAAGCTCAAACCCGTGCCGAGGACAATGGAAGTGACCGCGCTCGTTCTGGGCGCCGCGGCCATCATTATTGGCTTTCGTGCCGAAGAGTTTCTCCTTCTTCTTGACGTGGAAGCGGCGTTCCAGGAACCGGTTGAACCGCATCGCGCAAACGACCGATGACGCTGAACGAATCACTCCCGCTTATCATTGTCGCCAGTTCGCTGGTTCCAGGGCTGATAATCTTCTTCCTCGCCGAACACCAGGCGACGGCCCGGACGATTTTGAACATGTTCGGAGCGGTCCTGAAAATGGCGCTTATCCTGGCGGTGTATTACGGCATCCTTCGAGGAAACGAATACGAATTTCGCTATGACATCGGCGTCGATCTGGAATTCGTTCTTCGAGTTGATCTGCTTTCCCTGCTCTTCGCGATTTTATCGAGCATTCTGTGGCTGGTGACAACCGTTTACGCGATCGGATACCTGGAGGGCTCCCCGTTCCGGAGACGGTTCTTCGGCTTTTTCTCCATTTGCGTGACAGCGAGCACCGGGATTGCGCTCTCCGGCAACATCGTCACCTTCTTCATCTTCTATGAGTTTCTGACTCTGGCGACATATCCGCTGGTCGTACACCGCGGAACCGAAAAAGCACTCCAGGCCGGACGGACGTATCTTTGGTACACGATCGGCGGAGGCACCGTGCTCTTTGTGGGAGTGGTGTGGCTGTTCGTGCTCGGCGGATCAATGGAATTCGATCGGACCGGCGTCCTTGCCGGACTGGCCGAAGATCATTCCCGGCAGCTTCGCATTCTTTTCTGGGTGCTGATCGCAGGTCTCGGGGTCAAGGCCGCGTTGGTGCCGTTGCACGGTTGGCTGCCGATCGCAATGGTGGCGCCTGCGCCGGTTAGCGCGCTGCTGCATGCGGTGGCCGTGGTAAAAGCCGGAGCGTTCGGAATTGTCAGGCTGGTTTACGATGTGTACGGAATTGAGTTGGCCGATGCACTCGGATTGCTGACACCCCTTGCGGTAATCGCCACTGTAACCATTATCTACGGCTCAATGCGGGCTCTCGCGCAGGACGACCTGAAGCGACGCCTGGCTTACTCGACGGTAAGTCAGCTTTCCTACATCGCTTTGGGAACGGCGATTGTTGGAGTCACGGCCTCAACGGGCGCTCTCGCTCACCTTGTGCATCAGGGAGTGATGAAGATCACTCTCTTTTTCTGTGCGGGCAACATCGCGGAAACTCTCGGTGTGCACAAGGTGAGCGAACTCAACGGGGTGGGACGGCGAATGCCCGTGACCATGGCCGCTTTCACAATCGCGGCTTTCGGAATGATCGGGTTGCCTCCGGTCGCTGGTTTTGTCAGCAAATGGTATCTGGGGCTGGGAGCGCTTGAAGTCGGGAGTGCCTGGATTGTAGCGGTCCTGCTTGCCAGCAGCGCTCTGAACGCCTCTTACTTCCTCCCGATCGTTTACGCCGCATGGTTCCGCGAGCCTGACGGCGAATGGAAAACGTATCGAACCGCCCGCTATCTGGAAACTCCTTGGATGCTGCTGGGCCCGACGGTCGCAACCGCCGTTCTCTCCCTGGCAATCGGACTTTTTGCGGTTACCCAGTGGAGTCCGCTCGAAATGGCCCGGCAGATCGCCGAGGAATTGTACTCGAAATGATGATCTGGCTTGTATCCATTTTCCTGCCACTCGTGCTCGCGCCGGTTGTCCTTTTCGGCGGATTCCGTTCCGGTTGGTACGGAGCGATCGTGGGCGGAGCGGCTTTGCCGGCGTTCGTTGCGGGCTTGCTTGCTCCCGCCACCGCGGAAATTCCGTGGCTGCTGCTCGAGTCCTCCTTCGGCCTCGACCAGACACGACAGGCTCTCTTGTCGTTCACCGCGCTTCTATGGGGATTTGCGGGCATCTACGCCGGAAGCTATCTGAGAAACGACCCTTCGCGGAAGAGTTTCGGATTTTTCTTCCTTCTCGCGATGGCGGGAAACCTCGGACTGATCGTTTCTCAGGACGTTCCCGGCTTCTACACCTATTTCGTACTGATGACGTTTGCCTCCTACGGAATGGTGATCCACGCCCGCACCCGCGAGGCGCTTCGGGCCGGGCGAATCTACCTGATCATGTCCATCATGGGAGAAATCCTTCTTCTCGCGGGCATCTACTTTGTCGTCGCGGCAGCGGACAGCTTTCTCCTCGAAGACATGGGGCCCGCGTTGGGCGCGATGGAAAACCGCAACGTCGCTCTGTCGCTTCTGCTGGCCGGATTCGGGGTAAAAGCAGGCGCGATTCCTCTCTATTTCTGGCTCCCGCTCGCTCATCCCGTGGCTCCCACCCCCGCCAGTGCGGTACTCAGCGGAGCGATGATCAAGGCAGGTCTGCTTGGGTGGATACATTTCTCCCCGGCTGGGTCGGCGGCCGTTCCGGGCTGGAGCGGTATTCTGATTGCCGCCGGACTCCTGGCTGCCTTTGGGGCGGTGGTTATCGGACTCTTTCAAAACGATTCGAAAACCAACCTGGCCTATTCCAGCATCAGTCAGATGGGATTGATGACGGTCCTGTTTGGCACGGGCCTCGCCTCCATGGAAGCCTGGGAGACCGCAGCGCCGGCATTGGCACTTTACGCATGGAATCACGGGCTGGCCAAAGGCGCTCTCTTCCTGGGTGTGGGAGTCGCGCTTGCCGCCCGGCGGGGCAACCCGTGGGTGACGGCCGGCCTCGCGTTCGCGGCGCTCTCCATCGCCGGAGCTCCTTTAACCGGAGGTGAGTTCACCAAATACGGATTAAAAGAAACCGTCGTTTTCGCCCCGGACGGTTGGCGCAACACCGTCCTTTGGCTTCTGCCACTATCGGCGCTTGGCACGTCCCTGTTGCTCGGACGATTTCTCTGGCTCTGCTGGCACAAGATGGGAACGGCGAAAGAGCAGGGATCGGCGCGAACTCTCGGAACGCCTTGGGTAGTGCTCCTGGGACTCGTTGCGGTCGGAGTTCCTTTCGCCAATACGTATCTCGGGATGGGCATCCCGCGACCGTCACTCGGGTTCGGATCGTTCGTCGAAGCCATCGGGCCGATCGCGGCGGGCGCAGCCATCCTCGCGGCTGCGGCACGAATTCCGGCGCGGAAACGCTATTTTCCAAACGTGCCCCCCGGCGATTTCATTGTAGTATTCGAACGTCTGGTTACCTTTGTCCGAGAAACGTGGCGAAAGAAAGGCCTGCCGGACGTCACGCATGGCCCCATCAATTTTGTTCCTATCGTTGATCGCCTGATCACCATGGAAGGCACGCGCGGAATCATGGACCGAGTTGAACGGCGCCTGGGAGCCTGGAACGTTGTCGGCGTTTTGATTGCGTTGATCGCCCTCGGGTTTTACTTTCTCCTCATTTAGACCGAACATGCGCCACGAAAAATGAACAACGCACGAAAACTCGATCATTTGCGCTCGTTGAGATCGCTGGCGGCTTCAATTGCATTGCGGGCCGCGGCTTTGCTGTTGCTGTGGTGGGCGCTGACGGAGGGATCGCTCCGGGACCCCGTGTTTGTTCTCGCTTCGGTCACCCTCGCCTCGTGGGCAAGCTACCTGATCTGTCCTCGGGGCGAGTGGCCGTGGCGCCCCGTGAAGATAATGCGCTTTCTTCCCTATTTCCTTTGGAATTCGCTGCTGGGTGGAATCGACGTCGCATTCCGTGCGTTCCGCCCCGCCATGCCGATGAACCCCGACATAATCGAATTCCCCCTCCGCGTCTCCGGAAAACCCGCTCTGCTAATGGCATGGACTGTAAGTCTACTGCCCGGTACCGCCAGCGTGTACCTTGAAAGAGACGTACTTCTAATTCATGTTCTGGATACGCGATTGCCGACTCAAGCAAAGCTCCGGGAACTCGAGCAGCACCTCAAACTACTGCTCCGGGAGCCGAACGGAGCCGGAGGGAACGCAAGCACCCGATAATTCCGAACGGTGCATACCCGCCCCGCTTGAAACCGAAGGATTGCCGGTTGAGGTTAGGGATTGCCGCGAATGAGCGCGTGCTTAAGATTGCCGGGAAAGAGGAAACTCATGATTATTTCCCGCCTCGTTGCACGGAATTGGAAAAACTTCGTCTCCATCGATCTGGAAATGGCCGACCGCGCGTTTCTGGTCGGACCGAACGCATCCGGAAAATCGAATCTGCTGGACTTGTTTCATTTCATGAAGGATCTAGTGGCCCCCGGCGGCGGACTGTATCAGGCGGTCACCCGGCGCGGAGGGCTCGAACTTATCCGATCCCTGGCCTCTCCGGAAAGGGCTCGTATCAAAATCGAGTTACACTTCGGTTCCGGGAGGTCCGGTGATACGCCATGGCGTTACGCGCTCACCCTCAAACCGCGTCCTGGAAAACCCGCCATCCCTCTGGTCGCGTCCGAGCAGGTCTGGTCGGGTGAGCATCTCATTCTTGACCGCCCCAACGAGGCCGACAAAAAAGACAGGGAGCGTCTTCGCCAAACCTTTCTTGAAAACGTTGTAACGAACGCCGACTTTCGCTCGATCGCCGATTTCTTCAATTCCTCACTGTACTTTCACCTGATTCCCCACGAATTTCGCCGAGAAATTGATTCGGGAAACGACTTTCTCTCGCGCGGATTCTCGAGAGGGGATTTTTTTCGTCAAGTCGCCGATTGTGCGCCGAAGACGAGGGCGGCGCGGTTCAGGAAGATTGAAGCCGCATTGAAGCTTTCGATTCCGCTGCTTGAGAAATTGAGTCTTGAGGAGTTGCCGGAAGGGAATCCCCGCATTGAGTCCACGTTTCGGAACTGGCGGAAAAATTCACCGCCGCTTCGCGACAGGCAGTTGTCCGACGGGTTGATCCGGCTTATCGGCATTCTTTGGTCACTCATGGACAACAACTCCCTTCTCCTCCTCGAAGAGCCCGAACTCTCTTTGAACACGGCGGTTGTCCGACAGCTCCCGGGGCTGATCCATCGCTTCAGAAAACACCCGTCCAGTCAGGTGATCCTCAGCACCCACAGCCCGGAACTCCTCTCGGATCCAGGAATCGACGGCAAAGAAGTCATGCTCTTGCTTCCCGCCGAGGATCGCTCAATCAAGGTGGTTCGCGCGGCGGACCTTCCCGACGTCAATACGCTCCTGGAACAGGGCATTAGTGTCGGCGACGTGGTTTTGCCCCGCACCCAGCCCGCGCGGATTGAAGAACTCGGTTATTTTCAATGACGCGCGACATCCCCACCATCCTCGTCGTCGAGGACGTGTTGAGTGAGGGCGTGCTGCGGAAGATTCTGCGTCACTTCGGACCCAAGTTCTCGGTGATTTCCTGTCTTGGAAAAGAAGGATACGGTTTCATTAAGAAGAATCTTCCCGCGTTCAACCGGGCTGCCAGCCAAACCTGCTTCGTCGTGATGACCGACCTCGACGATAACGGCTGCCCCCCGACGCTGCGCAAGTTATGGCACGCGGAACCCTTTCATCCCAATCTTCTCTTCCGGGTGTCAGTAGTCGAAGTTGAGGCATGGCTTCTCGCGCACCGCAAGGGATTTGCACGTTTCCTGGGCATCCCGCGCGAACGCATTCCCACCGACACTCATCGCATCCGGCATCCCAAGGAATTCATCATCGATCTCGCGCGGGGATCGACCAAACAGGAAATCCGCCACGCACTCTTACCGAGCAGGACCCGGCGCGGCCGCGTGGGTCCCGACTACAACGGGCGCCTCCTCTATTTCGTCGACCGCCACTGGAGCTATGAAGCCGCGCGTCACAACTCGGAAAGTCTCGACCGGACATTGAGCGCGCTTGATCGCTACTCAGGGGATTTTGCCCGGTAGCACATCAACCCGTCCAGGATAACGTCAACGTGTCGTTCCAAAATTCCCGGTGTCCGCACGTGATTCAGCCGCCGCAAATGTCCTCGATCCTTCACGAATTTATTAAATCCGTTTGAAAAGACTGGCTGCAAGTGCTGAATCCCGCCGACAGGTTCCCCATCTCCCAATCTGAACGGCGAGTCCCGGATTGATCACGGGTGCATCTGCAGGAAAAAAGGGATAGCTTTGACTAATGGCGCGAGGATTCACATTCCTTTTCTGGGGTCTGATTTTCATCTTCGTCGATGTTCGAATCGACCGGTTTGAAATCGCTCCGGATTTCATTGGTTATGCGCTGATCGCATTGGGCGCGCATTTCCTTTGGCAGTACACGCGGGATTTCCGCAAGGCGCAGTACATCGCCCTCGCACTGATTCCCTTCTCGCTCCTGGCGTTCGCCCGCCCGCCGCCGGTTCCGCAAGTGCTCGCGATTCCCGAAGCCGTGCTGTCATTCGTCATGGTCTGGATCCTGATCGGGGCACTGATCACATTCTCCGAGGAACGCGACCGTCCGGTATTCGCCGATTACATGCGTATCTGCCGGCGATTCTACGCGGGCATCGCCGTCTTTGCCTTTTTTCTGGACCAGGCAGCCCGCTTCGAGCCCGAAAAGGCGGGCGAGTTCCTCCACTTTGTCGCAATGGCGAGCGTGGTACTCCTGGGTTTCATCCTGTGGGTGCTCTACGCAATGAAGCAGGAGTTCACATCGGGTTCGGCCGTCACCTCGCATTAGCCCCAGAGCTCTTGAACCCGTCCTCCTCGATTTCCGTCGCGGAAACGGCCGCGTCACGGCTCGCGTAGTTCCCCGCAACAGTGGGCGTATCGCTGACGCGGCCCGGCAAATCGTAACCGTTCCCGCTCCGCACGAACGCGGGAAACCGACATCCGGACAAACGGCAAAAGCAGAAAAAGGAATGCTGCCAGGATGGCGAGGAAACCCATACCTTGATCCCGTGTTATACCAGCGCATCCCAATTCATTCGATATTTCCGGACTCGCACTTCCCGCGGTGTAATCGTTTCTCAGATCTCTCCGCACAGGCTGACTTCGAGCCCAAGTTCCTTCATCGCGGCGGCTTTGGCGTAAAGGCCGTTGCGTGCGCTCGGCTCGTCGGGGGCGTAGACGACCTGGATGTGGTTGGACTTGTGGTGGCCCATCATCTGATCCCGGCTGACCCCCTTCAACACGGCATGCATGATGGGCCATTGCGGGGTGGTCAGGCGCCAGCGCTCTTCCGTTTCCTCCTTAGGCAACTCCACCACTTCGCCCAGCCCTGTGTCGAACTTGAGACGTGAGTTCTGAATGTATATGCGACTCCACACAATGTGACCGGGCTTGCTGATTCCCTTCAGTGTCCCTCCGCCAAGACGAAAATACATCGGCGGCTGCCGTTCGCTCACCGCTCCGCGGTAGCCGTCGATGAAATGCGCGGGAGGCGCCGCACCCGAGGTCAGGAAAACCCAGACGTAATCATCGACCCCGCCGCCGCGATAATGCCGCCCCCAACGCAGGTCGTGCAACGTGGTCTCCGGCGGATATCCGAGGCGGTGCCACAGTTTGTACGTCACGAGCGCGTCGAGACCGGCGCATTCGTCCACTTCATTGAAGTGCGGAAGAGCCTCGCCGGGGAAGAGTTCTTCACCCGATTCTTCGTGATAGACCGGCGGGCGTTCGCGGTTGTTGAGCAGCCCCTCCACCAGATCGGATGCCGGGGTGAGGTCCTTGAGTCCCTGCTGATACTGGATACCGATCGTGTCGCACCCGAACTCGCCGGCAATGCGGACCGCCGCGATGTACATTTTGCACTGCTGGATCACCTGGGACTCGGTCAGTTCATTCTCCTCATCGGAGCCGAATTCAAACTTCAGTCCCTTGTCGAAAAGCCAGTCGTAAACCTCGCGCGCCTCCTCGTCGTTAACGGTCAGCATTCGCGCGTAAAGCGCGGACTGGCTGAGCCGTTCCTTGAAAACACCCGTCGGGTGCAGCAACTCGTCCGGGATAATCGCGTTATACATGCCCATACAGCCCTCGTCGAAAACACCCATGATTGCCTTTCGCTCACGGAATTCACGGGCGAATGCGAGTCCTGTCTGTTCCGCGCCCTGCGGCACGCCGCCGTAGGGCTGCACGTGGGAAAGGTCATGCGAGATTCTGCCTGCACTCAACCAGCTTTGAAGATTATCGACAAAAAAATCATCTTCGAAATCCTCGCTCCAGATCGTGCTGTACTCAACGCCGGCCTTGGTGAGGGAGCCGTTCAGATTCAGCATTCCGACCAGTCCCGGCCGGGTGCCGCTCCAGTTGGAAATCGTGAGGATCGGCCCGCGGTGCCGGTACAGACCGTGGAGGATGTGGTGGCTGTACTGCCAGACCGCCTCCGCCACAACAATAGGCGCGTCCTTCCGAATCGCGCGAAAAACCTCCATTCCGTACTTCTGACTGTCGATGAAGCCGTGCTGTTTCTCTGGATCGTACGTATGGCCCCGCTTGACGCTGACGCCCTCTTTCTCGAACGCGGCGACAATCCGCTCTTCCATTTCGGCCTGGGCCTGCTGGCAGGTTCGGTTGGCGGAGAGGCGAAGATCGCCGTTTGCAATAAGGATTACTTCTTTATCGATCATGGGTTCGGTGGGTTTTGATTTATTGCACCGCAACGCATCAGCTAAACGGAGGCGCCTTCCACCTCGCTTTTCACGGCCGCTCACACCTCGATTGTCTCGCCGAAGCGAAGGGAAACGAACTCCTCCTGCGTAAGCCCTTCCTCGTAAAGCACCTTCTTCAAGTAGATCGGCGGCTCGGCCGGCGGCTCGTCGGTCAGCTTGAACGTTCCCCAGTGGGAGGCGATCGACCGGCGCGCGCGCACGTCACGATGAATCTTCACGGCTTCGCGGGGATCGACGTGGACCGGATGCATGAACCAGCGGGGACTGTACGCGCCGATCGGGATCAGAGCACAATCGATCGGACCATGCTCCCGACCGATGTCTGTAAACAGTGGAGAGTAGCCGGAATCGCCCGCGAAATAAAGCTTTCGTCCCTTGCACTCGATCACCCACCCGCACCAGAGAGTCCGATTCCGGTCGAAGACGCCCCGCCCGGAAAAATGCTGGGCGGGTACGCAATGGATGTTGATCCCGTGAAAGTCCAGGGTCTGCCCCCAATCGGCCTCGTGGCAGTTCCCGAAGCGCATCCGCTCAAACCAAGGCGTTATCCCGAGCGGAAAGAAGTAATGAGGCTCCCTGCCCAGGCGGCGTATCGTGCGGCGGTCAAGATGGTCGTAATGGTCGTGGCTGATCAGGACCGCGTCGATCTTCGGCAACTGCGGAAACGGGATCCCGGGCTCGGCCAGGCGCTTGAGGTTCGGCAGGTACACCGGCGAACAGCATTGGCTGTAGATCGGATCGCTCAGGAAATTACGTCCGCCGACCTGAATAAGGAATGTCGCGTGCCCGATCCAGGTGATCTGAAACCTGTCTTTGCGCGGCGGATCCTCGAGCCGTTTGAGGTCGGGCACGACGCTCGCCGCCTGGTAGGCCGGAACTTCTCCCGCCGGAATGGCCGGTTCCTCCTTTTTGCGCATCCGGGCGAATTCCTGCGACAATCGTATTCGGATCGCCGGCCCGCGACGCGGACCCTGAGCCACTGCGGCAACGCCGTCCGGTCCGGCGGCCTCAATCGGATTCTTCCGCCGAAGGCCAATCCGAATCCACCTCTTGCGACCGGCACCTTTGTCGGACCTCATCGAACGAAGAATGGAACTCATTGCGTCAGCGGTAATCATACCGTATTGATACTCATTTCAACCCGGTTTCGCTTCGAATTCAATGCTAAACACGCGATACGGGATATTCCCGCAATACCGTCTCCCAATAATACAATGCGACTGACCGCACCTATTTATCGAATTCTTTCACTCGTTTTCCTGTTCCTCGCCGGTGGCCTCCTTGCCGGGGAAGAGGAGAACGACGAGACGCAAACCCTGGCTTTCCGAAATCTGCAGCAGTTGGTCGAACGGGAGAACCGGGTACTCCGGCACGCCCGACAGCCGGACGGAACCTACGATGTCGAACGCATTCAGCGCGGGTTCCAGAACCTCGTCCGCGAATACGAGGTCTTTATCGGAAACAATCCCGACTACGCTCCCGGCTATGTGGCTTACGGTCTAATGCTGGACCGGGCCGGCGAAACACGGATCGCCAGTCGGATGTTTCTCCGTGCCAACGAGCTCGATCCCAACATTCCCGTGGTCAAGAATCAGCTTGGCAACTACATGGTGGAAAACGACCGCCCCTTACACGCGCTCCCCTATTACCTGGCGGCGATTGAACTGGAGCCGGAGGAACCCCTTTATTACTACCAACTAGGAAACCTCCTGGCCGAGTACCGCGACGAATTCCTCGACCGCGAAATGTACGAACCGAACGTTCTCGACCAACAAATGGCCGAGGCGTTCCGCAAGGCGGCGCGCCTGGCCCCGGACGAGATCGCCTACGCGTACCGCTATGCGGAGTCATTCTACGACATGGACAGGCCGGATTGGGACGAAGCGCTGCAAGTCTGGAAAGGCCTCGAAGAAAACCTTCGTACCGGCGTCGAACGCCAAACCGTTCTCCTTCAGCGGGCAAACATTCACATTATCAAGGGGGAACACACGGAAGCGGAAGCCCTGCTCGAAGGAGTGACGGAACAGATCCTGCAGTCGAACAAAGAGCGTCTGCTGGAGCGAATCCGGTGAACGGAGGGACGAAAGAGGGCGCCGGGTTCAGTGCGGGCGCCTGCGCGTCGATCTACAAACCGATCCCGAAATAGAAATAACTCCAGGATCGAAGGAAGGCGACGACGACGACCCCCAGCAGCGTCCAACCCACAATTGGAGAGACGGTGTCACGGTAGGTACGGTTGTTCTTCACCAATGTCCAGAGCGAGATCAGCCCGGCCCCGGTCAGGAATCCTCCCAGGTGCCCCCAATTGTCGATTCGAAACCCGACACCCACATAGTTGACTATAATCCCCAGCGCAAAGATCAGGATCGCCCAGCGAACCAGCGTCTGCATGATCGGGTCGTTCCAGTCGCGGCCCGACAGATAGCCCAGCACGAGGGATGCGCCAAGGATGCCCATGATGGCGCCCGAAGCTCCGGCGGCAACTCGGTCAATGTTCGCCGTCAACGCCATAAACGCTGTCAACGTCGCACCGCCGGCCCCGGAAAGAACGAATATCGACCAGAATGTCGATCGGCTGACCGAACGTTCAAGCAACGGACCGATAATCGAAAGCACGTAAAGATTGAAAGCAAGGTGGATGATCCCGAGATGGGAAAAAACCGACGTAAAAACACCCCACCAGATTCCATGTGAGAAGACGAACGGCCCCGTGAGGCCCATGGGCAGTATCACGCGGTTAACGAGTTCGGTCCGGCCGGGTCTCAGTAATGTCTCAAGAGCTCCTTCCGGCCCAAAAAAGTAACCTCCAAGCAAGACCGTCACCACGAACATCACGCCACACGCTCCCATGATAACGTAACTCAGGGGCCGATTCGGGTCGGACAAAGTTCGTAGCCACAACCGCAAGTAGCCCACCGGCGATCCGCGACGCGCTCCGCAGTAAGGGCACTCCGAGGCGGTTCCCATCAATTTTCCGCAGCTCTTACAAAGACTGGGTCGGTTTTCAGCCATTTCTTGTCCGTACGTATTGGAATCTGTACAATTCGATGCCTCAAGGACGCTCGCACCCCGCGCCGGGAAAGACAAGCATTGTCACGCCGTCCGGATTAGCCATCCTCTCGTGGCTCCGATTTATCTTTCTCCCGCCCTTTCTGCCGGCCTTTGCGGCGCAGCAGGTAGTCGCGCAGCATCTTAATGCCAATCATCAACACGATCAGAATGCTGACTCCGACAACCGCCTGCCCGATGTTGCCCTCAAGCAGGGAATCGCCGACCACGATTATGCCGATCCCGTACGCAACCGAGGTCGGAAGCGAGATGATGAAAAAAATCCCAAACGGGATCCCGGCGAGCCCCAGGATGTAGGTCTTCAGAAAATTCGGCGGCCCCGGGGTGATCTTGATCAACAGTGTGACCTTCACGAAATTCTCTTTTCTGACCTGCGGAATCGAGTACCTGGTCTTTTCGATCAACCTTTCCAGGAACGTGCGAAGATAACGGGTCGAAAGCCAGTAGCAAAATGCCAGGTTTATTGCCTGAGCAATGGTGGAACCCACGATGCTGATCCAGACCCCGAATGCCGCTCCGGCCAGGAGGAAAAACGGGGTGGTGGGAAACCCGACGGCCGGAAGTAACGTAAGGGCCAGAAAGAACGGAATCGGGCCGAGATCGCGTATCCAGCCGAGGAATTCGTCGACGTCTATATCGATCCCGGCAAAATAGGCGACCCCGACCGCCACCAAAACCAGACCCCCAATCCAGTACTTGAGCGGCAGGATCGTTCGTGCAAAAAAGGGCTTTCGGAAACGGGGTTTTGGATCGTCCATGGCACTCGGGTCAACCCGGTTACATCCCAAATATCAGGCTTCGGCGAGCGCGGCCCGGAAGATTTCCACCGACCGGCTGAGATCGTTCCCCGTCGCGATCAGCGGAGGAAGCAAGCGAATGACGTTACCGGCGGCGGGCACCGCCAGCATGCCGTGCTTGCGGATCGCAGCCGCAATCGGCGCGACGTCTTCGGTGAGTTGGACGCCAACCATGTATCCTTCTCCGCGAACCGAAACGATTCTGTCGGGAAACTCCTCTGCCAGGCCCTGGAGTTGTTTGGTCCATGCCGGTGCGTTTTCCCGCACGTTCTCGATCAGGCGGTCTTTCTCCATAATATACAGCGTCGCCAGCCCGGCGGCGCAGGCCAGCGGTGTGCCGCCGAAAGTCGTGCCGTGAGAGCCGGGAGTAAAAAGATCCGCAAAACGCTCGTGCACCCATACCGCGCCGATTGGAAACCCGCTTGCCAGACCCTTCGCCATCCCGATCGCATCCGGACGCACCCCGGACTTCTCGAATGCAAAGAACCGGCCCGTACGCCCCATCCCGCACTGGACCTCGTCCAGGATCATCAGGATTTCCCGGCGATCGCACAGTTCGCGAATTCCCTGAAGGAATTCGGCGGTGCAGGGATTGATTCCTCCCTCACCCTGTATTGTCTCGAGGAATACGGCCGCCGTATCGTCGTCCACCAGCCGCTCGAAGCTTGCCAGGTCGTTGAGCTTTCCAAACGAAAACCCCGGCACCAGCGGCGCGTAGCCGCGGCGCACCTTTTCCTGTCCGGTGGCGCTCATGCCGCCGAACGTGCGCCCGTGAAAGCTGTTTTCAGCGGTCACCACCTTGTAGCACTTTCCTTCTTCTCCGGCTTTCCGGTTTCCGTAAAGACGGGTCAGCTTGATCAACGCTTCGTTCGCCTCCGCCCCGCTGTTGCAGAAAAACACCCGCCCAGGCCCGCATTTCTCGACAAGGGATTTCGCCAGCCGCCCCTGGTTCCGGTTCCGGTAAAGATTGCTGACGTGCGTCAGGCGATACAACTGCTCCCGCACAGCGGCCACCCAAGCCGGATGGGCGTGACCGAGACCGCTGACCGCAATACCGGAGCCGAAATCGAGGTAACGGTTTCCATCGCGGTCCCAAACATAAACCCCTTCGCCGTGAACCAGCGTCAGCGGCGCCGGCGCGTAGTTGTTCAGCACGTAATGTTCGTATAGTTCTTCGGTCGTCTCCCGGTGAATGTCTTCCATGGCGGGTTATCTGTGAACGATTTCAGTTCCGACTCCTTTGTCGGTGAATATTTCGAGCAGGAGGCTGTGCGGCATTCTTCCGTCGATAAAGTGTACCCGCTGCACGCCTTCGCCGAGCGCACGAACGGCCGCGTTGACTTTCGGGCGCATTCCTTTGGCGATCACTTCCCGGCGCTTCAGTTCCTCAACCTCGTTGACGTGCAGAGTGGATATCAGGCTCGACGGATTGTCCGGATCCGAAAGCAGCCCCGGAACGTCGCTCATGAAAACGAGGCGCCGCGCGCGCAGGGCTCCGGCTATGCGCGCCGCGGCGAGGTCCGCATTCACGTTGTGAACCTGCCCGGAATCATCGACGGCCAGCGGTGAAATAATCGGAATCCGGTTTTCGGCGAGGGCCTTCTTGATGAGTTTGACCTTCACCTCGCTCACTTCGCCCACGTATCCGAGATCGACCGGGCGACCGTCGTCGTCTTTGGTCATTTTCCGGCAATGCATCAGCGACTGCCCCGGGGTTGCGTGCGGAACCCCTTTCTTCGCCCGGACCATTGCGCAAATATCCGAATTCACAACGTCGTTCAGGGTTTTCTCAACAACGCCGATAGCCGCATGGTCGGTCACGCGCAGGCCGTTATTGAATACCGGTTCGAGGCCGGCGATCTCCATCGCCCGGGAGATCGCCTTGCCACCGCCGTGAACGACAACCACATGGATGCCCACCGCCGCGAGAAAGACGATGTCCACCGCCAGGCGTGCACGGACCTCCGGGTCCGGATCGTCCATGAAACTGCCCCCGTACTTCACCACAAACGTCGATCCCTTGAACCGCTGAACATACGGCAGGGCTTCAAGGAGTACCCGCGCCTTGGCGATGAGTGCATCGACGTCTATCTCCGATTGCTGCGACATAAAATAAAAGCCGGGAATCTAGGATATCCCGGGCGCGACTGCGAGGAGAAAATCGGGGAGGTTTACCGCCTGGCCGGCGAATCGCACCCTCGCCTGAGATCGAGGCATGTTAGGGTCCGACGGTCGCCAACGGATTCTCCGCGCTGACCCATTCACGAACCGGGCTGCCCCCTTCGACGTGCTCCTCCAGGATACGGTCCAGCCTTTCCGGGGTCATCGCCCCGTACCAGATCCCGTCCGGATACACGACGAGCCACGGCCCGCCCTCGCAAATACGAAAACAACCGGCCCTGGTGCGAAGGACCGGGATTTCGAGTTGTTTCACCCGTTTCTTTGCGTGACTCCAGAGCGCTTCCCCCGTCCCTGTCGAACAACAATCCGGCCCGATACAAAAAAAGAGGTGCCGGCGCGCATCAGGGATGCCGACGGCGGCGATCCTGTTTCTGCCCGGCTTTTGCATCCCTCAAGAATTTCTTATAGGACATCAAATATCAAACCCGGATTTGCAACCGGCACAAGGAATTGCTAAGGTGTTTGGCATGAGTTCCATAACCAAAGCAAAATCCAACGCCGGCAAAGCGAAAGCTCCCTCCAGGATCGCCCAGGGCCTCAACCAGGTCTTGGCCGACACGTACGCGTTGATGGCCATGTCGCACCACGCGCATTGGAATATTGAAGGAGACGGGTTCTTCGCCCTGCACGCCGCCTTCGAAGAGCAGTACACGAACCTATTCCAGGCCGCCGATGAAATCGCCGAGCGCGCCAGAGCCCTGGACGCCTACGCGGTTGGCGGGTTGAAGGCCATGGCGAAAATGGCGAATATGGACGAGATGGAGGCTCCGGCTCCACAAAAGGATTACGTCGCCGCACTCGTCGAGGCCAACGAAAAAACTGTTAAAGACCTCCGCAAGGTCAAGGACCTCGCCGGAGACGAGGGCGATAGCGAAACCGAGGATCTTCTGATCGCCCGCATCCAATACCACGAAAAAACCCTCTGGATGCTGAAAAGCTATCTCAAATAGGCACGTGGGTGCCCGTTCCGACCTCATTGAAAGGAAGAGAGCGCATGATTGGCGGATAAACTTGAGAACTTGAGACAGAGTATCAATTTCTGGATTGACTTCCTTCACCCCTCTGTCACAATGGCTCTGAATGGCTGATCGATGATGTTTTCAGAAGATGCCAATGATTCCGAGTCTTTTTATTCCTGCCACTGCACCGCGGACTCCTGCCGCGAACGTTGCGGCCATGAGATTGTCGATGTGCTCCTCCACGAACAAGCTGAGCGCGCCCCGGACTTGGTTGACTCGTTGCTCGATCTGAAATCTGCACTCGCCCAGCGGTCCGACGCGGAACAGATCCTCGAAACATTCTGCGAACTCCGCCGACGACTGGAAAAACGTTATTACTTGGCATTCTACCGCATGCGACGATGGTTGGAAAACCAGATGGAGGCGCAGGTTTCACGGGGGAGGGGGTATGCGCCGCGGGTTTATCCGATTCGACTCAAGGCAAGGACACTTTCCGGCGTCATCGAATCGATCCGCGCCGAATTCGGCGAATCCGAAAAATCTCCCCCCCAATACTCGTTTTTCCGAGTCGAATTCGCTTTTCGCGCCAAGACGAGAACCTCCCGCGGACTGCTTGCGTAACGAGATTGGCGCGGAATCCAGACCGGAAAATTGCGCCCTGACCCGCCTCGTGACGGGACGCAACCTCGCCTGACTCCTCGGGCAAAGTGAGGGGAACCTCCGCCGGGTAATTCAAACGGCAGAATCCTGGGCTTTGTGCCCGGTCGGCGCGAAGTGTCGGATGCGGGTGACGGCGGAGTGATAATCAAAATTCCGGCCACGGTTCCCTAACCCGACTTCGACAGTTTTAAGGATTAGACCGCAGAATCATACGGGCTGGCCGGCGATTCCGGGCAATCTTAGCGGCAAAATTATTTTTCAGGAACTTACAAGTCGTCGGTCTTTCCAAAACTTGTCGAACTTGGGCTAAGATGGAAGCGTGCGATCACGGATGTCCTGCTTTACTCGCTCGAGAAACGTATCCACCTCGTGCGACCCGAGATCGCCGGCGGTTTGCGAGCGCACCGAAACCTGCTTGGATTCCTGTTCCTTTTCGCCGACGACCCACAGGTAGGGGATTCGTTCCAGACGTCCGCGACGGATCTTTGCGCCGAGCTTCTCGTTACGCTCGTCGAGCGAGCAGCGAATTCCCGCCGCCTTGAGTTTGCTGAGAATCACGTTTCCGTAGTCGAGGAGTTTGTCGCTGATAGGCAATACGCGCACCTGCTCCGGCGCGAGCCAGAGGGGAAAGCTTCCGGCGAAGTGCTCGATCAAAACTCCGCAGAACCGTTCCATGGATCCGAACGGTGCGCGGTGGATCATGACCGGACGGTGATGCTGGTTGTCGGCGCCGATATAGGACAGGTCGAAACGTTCCGGGAGATTGTAATCCACCTGCACTGTGCCGAGCTGCCATTCACGCCCAATGACGTCCTTCACCACAAAATCGATCTTGGGTCCGTAGAACGCGGCTTCTCCCGGCTCTTCGGTGAAGCTGACCCCGAGGATTTTTGCTGCTTCGCGCAAGGCGCTTTCCGCCTTTTCCCAATTCGCCGGATCCCCTGTGTACTTGGTGGAGTCCGGATCGCGCAGGCCGATGCGCACGCGGTAATCGGTCATTCCCAGAGTGTGGAAAACGGTCTTAACCAGATCGAGACACCCGGCAATCTCCGCGCCCAACTGTTCTTCGGTGCAGAAAATATGCGCGTCGTCCTGGGTGAATCCGCGCACGCGGGTCATGCCGTTCAATTCGCCGGACTGCTCCCATCGGTAAACAGTGCCGAACTCCGCCAGACGTACCGGGAGGTCCCGGTACGAGTGAGGAGTCGAATCGAATATCTTGATGTGCATGGGGCAGTTCATCGGCTTGAGCAGGTAGCCTTCGATCTCCCCTTTGCGCCTCTTGTTCGCCAACTCGCCGCATGTGCACCCTTCCCGGGCACGTTCGTCGAGGAACTCGTGATGGATGACCGGCGGATACTGGGAATCCTGGTAGTAGGGGAAGTGCCCCGAGACCTTGAACAGGTCGAGCTTCGCAATGTGCGGAGTGAAGACCTGTTCATAGCCCTGCTTGCGCAGTTCATCGGCGATGAAATTCTGCAGCTCCTGACGAACGACCGCCCCGTGCGGTTTCCAAAGAACGAGGCCCTGGCCGACAGTCTCGTCGATGTGGAAAAGTCCCAGTTCCCGGCCGAGTTTGCGGTGGTCGCGCTTCTTAGCCTCCTCCAGCTGTTCCAGGTAGGCGCTCAATTCCTCCTTGCTCGGAAAGGCGGTGCCGTAGATGCGCTGGAGCTGCTTGTTCCGTTCGTCGCCGCGGTGATACGCCCCGGCGATGTTCAGGAGTTTGAACGCCTTGATCTGTTTGGTGTAACGGACGTGGGTGCCGGCACAAAGATCGACGAACTCGCCGTTCCTGTAGAAGGTCACCGGCTCGTCCGGAGGAATGTCTTCCAGACGTCCGATCTTATACGTTTGGTTGCGCTCCTCGAAAAACTTCCGCGCCTCTTCCCGTGTCGTCTCGATTCGCTCGAAGGGCTGGTTCTCCTTCACGATTTTGCGCATTTCTTCTTCGATTCGCTCAAGGTCTTCGGCGGTGAACTTACGGTCGAGATCGAAGTCGTAGTAAAACCCTGTCTCAGTCGGCGGCCCGATATCGAGCTTTGCCTCCGGAAAAATACGGAGAACGGCGGTCGCCATGACGTGCGCGGCGGAGTGGCGAAGTTCTTCTAAAGGAGACATCGGCATTGGAAAACCTCAAACAAAACATCGAGAGCCTTGTTTTTGCAACGAGGATTTTCCGGAAGTATGGGGTTGATCCCTTCGGAACGGCTGGGGTGAGCTACGATCGTTGTTTATACCCCGGATCGAGACACACGCCGCCGCTCGCGTCCTGAAGGGATTCCGGCACCGCTACCGGTGGACCGGAGGCTAGGATCGTTCAATCGCGCCTGATTGCATAGGTCCGATTTTATTTTGCCAGGCAAAATATTGTTTGACGGGTTGGGGGTGGGCGGGGCAGGATGGCCGGGTTATGAATACTGAAATCGGACTGAACAGGAGGAGGTTGAAGGTTCGCGGTGAGAGCAGTGG